>JBOHPM010000261.1:0-5115 GCA_050731715.1 Candidatus Rokuibacteriota bacterium | reverse complement strand
CGTGAGGGGAAAGCCCCGCTCGGCGTAGTGGACGGCCGGCGCGAGCAGCTCGGCGAGGGGCCGTGTGCCGAAGCGCTCGAGCAGCATGCCCCAGCCTCGGACGCAGCCCGGGACGCTGACCGTGGCCGGGCCCAGCGTGGGCAGCCGGTCCAGACCCCGCCGGCTCAGTTCCTCGAGCCCGGCGCGCGCGCCGGAGCGTCCGGCGCCAGCGAGGCAGTGCATCCGACGGTTCGTCGCGTCGTAGTAGAGGCAGAAGATGTCGCCGCCCACGCCGCAGGCGTTGGGTTGCGTGACCGCCAGCACGGCGTTCGTGGCTACGGCGGCGTCGGCCACCGTGCCCCCTGACTTGAGGACCTCGATCCCGGTCAGGGTCGCCAGCGGATGGGCGGAGGCCACCATGCCCTCGCGTCCCAGCGCGCCGGGTCGAAACGAGTACCCGAGCTGGGGCACGCCTAGACTCCTGGGAAGAGCTTCGTGATCTCGTCCTGGGGAAAGACGGGCAGTGGCCGTTCCCGTCCCCCGTCGACCAGGACGACGCCACGCTCCCGGGCGACCACCTGGCCGATGTAGTGGGCATCGATCCGCTCGCGGGCCAGGGCGTGGATCACGATCGCAGCGTCAGCCGGGCTCAAGGTCATCAGCAGCGCGCCGGAGGCGATGGTCCCGAGCGGGTCGAGGCCGAGGGCCCGGCACAGCTGCTCGCCCTCGGGCAGCACGACGATGCGCTCCCGGTCGATCCGCAGCCCCACGTCGGCCGCCGAGGCCAGCTCCCCCAGCGCCGTGGCCAGGCCGCCTTCGGTCGGGTCGTGCATGGCGTGGACCTCGGCGAGCTCGCAGGCGAGCTGGGCCTCGGGGAGCACGCTGAGCCCGGGGCGGCGGAGAAAAGCCCTGGCCCGCGCGATCACCGCGGCCGGAAGCCCGGCGGCGAGGAGCTCGGCCTGCCGCTCGCGCGCGATGATCGCGGCGCCCTCGAGGGGAATGCCTTTGGTCATCACCACCGCGTCGCCCACCCGGGCGCCGGCCGTGGTGACCAGGCGGTCCTTGTCCACCTCGCCGAGCATGGTGCCAGCGACGACGGGCCGGTCGAGGCCGGCCGTGATCTCCGTGTGGCCGCCGACCAGGGCCACCTCCAGCTCCGCGCAGGCCTCGGCCAGCTGATCGAAGAGCGCGACCACCGAGGCCTCGCTGGTTGGGCCGGGGGGCAGCAGCAGGGTGGCCAGGAACCACCGCGGGCGCGCGCCCCGGACGGCCACGTCGTTGGCGTTCACCTGCAGCGCGTACCAGGCCAGGTCCTCGGCGGCGAAGGTGATGGGATCGCTGGTGGCCACGAGATAACGGTCGCCAAGATCGATCACCGCCGCGTCCTCGCCGACCCGGGGCCCCACAACGACGCGGGGATCCTTGACCGGGTGCCGGTCGAACACCGACTGCAAGAGCTGGGCACGCAGCTTGCCGACGGGAAGGGCGCTCATCGTGGTGATCCGTAGTATACCCGTGCCGTGCGCCGGCCCGTGATCGAGTGTGTGCCGAACGTGAGCGAAGGCCGTGATCCCGCCCTCCTGGCGCGCGTGGCCGGGGCGCTGCGGCTGACGCCCGGCGTCACCCTGATGAACGTGCACGCCGATCCCGATCATCACCGCTCGGTGTACTCGTTCTTCGGCGAGCCCGACGCGGTGCAGGCCGCGACGCTGGCCCTGGCCGAGGTGGCGCTCGCGGTCGTGGACCTGCGCCGGCACGCGGGTCAGCATCCTCGCCTGGGGGCCCTCGACGTCGTCCCCTTCGTCCCCCTGGCCGGGACGGGGATGGACGAGGCCGTGGCCCTCGCTCACCGGGTCGGGCAGGCCCTCGCCGAGCGCCATCGCCTGCCCGTCTACTACTACGGCCACGCGGCGCTTCGGGCCACGCGTCGGCGCCTGCCTGACGTGCGCGGCCGCGGCTACGAGGCCCTGGCCGCGCGGCTGGTGAGCGGTGACATCCCCGACGCGGGGCCGGCGCGGTTCGATGCCCGCGCCGGCGCGGTGCTCGTTGGCGCGCGCGACATTCTGGTTGCCTTCAACGTCTGGCTCGACGGGGACGACGTCGCCACCGCGCAGGCCATCGCCGGGGCCGTGCGCGAGTCAGGTGGCGGGTTGCCAGCCGTCCAGGCGCTCGGGATGCGGCTGGCCAGCCGGGGAGTGGCGCAAGTCTCGATGAATCTGCTCGACTATCGGGTCACACCGATCCCCGTGGCCTTCGATCGCGTGGTCGCCGAGGCAGCTCGCCGGTCCATCGGAATTCTCAAGACCGAGCTGGTCGGAGTGGCGCCCCGAGCGGCCTTCGCCGGGCGGGCGCCGGCCAGTGTCGGCCTCGTCGACTTCTCGCCCGAGTTCTTGCTCGACACGCACTTGCCGGCGAAGTGAGCCGCCGGCCCGGCGGTGAGCGCTTCAGGGAGCCAGCAGCTTGAGCAGGTCGGCCGTGAGGTCGTAGAGCTGGGCGCACCCCGAGGGACCACCCACCAGGCCCCCGAGCCGCTTGCGCAGACCGTCGTCCACGCGCTGGCCGACGAGGGCGCGCAGCCGGGTCTGGGGCTCGGAGCAGATCCCCGCGTACGGCAGCCGCGATGTGACGTGCTCGGCCCGAACGATCGTGCCGGAGGCGTCATCGACCTCGCAGGTCACCTCGAAGCCGTGGACGTTGTCGTGCATGGCGTGAAAGAGCCGGAGCCCTCCCTCGACCCGCTCCACCCGGGCCAGCTTCGTCCTCACGAAGACCCGGCGCTGGCCCGGGCGCGGGCTGTAGAGATCCGGCTGGGACGACGTGGCGACGGCGCGCGTGGCGAAGAGCGCGCGACCGGCCGGGCTGTAGGTGAAGCAGGAGTCGGGCAGGTCCACCCAGCCCGCCATGTCGAGCTGCCAGCATTCCCAGGCGCCGGTGGCCGCGCGCTCCGCGCGGTCCCGCGGGAGCCGGGTCGTCTGGCGGGCCAGGCGGGCGACCTCGATGGCGGCGTCGACCACGAGGGCGCCGCCGGCGCCCCCGCCCGTGGCCTCGGCAACCTGCCGCGTGAACCCGGCCACCATGCGGGCCCCGGCCAGGGTCGTCACGCCCTGCACGACATCCGGGGCCAGCTCACCGCCCAGCGCCCGGCAAGCGGCTTCGCGGATCTCGTAGCTCGGCGACGGCAGCGCGAGCGCCACCACCTCGACGGCGCCGTCGTCGTCGCCGAGCTGCACGGTGTGAGTGAGCGCGTCGGTGTGCAGGCTGTCGGTCCACGCCTCCATCCGGCGCTCGTACCGGTCGCGCCCGCGGAGCAGCCGTGGCTGTACGGCGGCCACGCTACGTCTGGCTCAGATAGCGCTCGGGCTCCCGATCGAAGCGCTGCTTGCAGCCGACCGCGCAGAAGTAATAGGTCTGGCCCTTGTAGGTGGACTGGGCCGCGGCCTTGGCAGGCTCGACGGTCATCCGGCAGACGGGATCGATGGCCATGGGTTCCTCCTTGGCAGTGCGGGCCGCCGGCCCGCCGAGAGCCGAGGCGAGCGGTGACATGATCGAGGGGTCGGCGACCGGCCGCGGCGTCCATCGCCGCAGCCGCAGGCTGTTGGCGACGACCGAGACCGACGAGAAGGCCATCGCGGCGCCGGCCAGGATCGGCGACAGCAGCCCACCGCCCAGCGGGTAGAGGACGCCGGCCGCCACGGGGATGAGGACGACGTTGTAGCCGAAGGCCCACACGAGGTTCTCCTTGACGATCCGGATCGTGCGGCGAGACAGCTCGAGGGCGGCGACCACGCCCGCGAGCTGTCCGCGCATCAAGGTCACGTCGGCGGCCTCGATGGCGACGTCGGTGCCCGAGCCCATCGCCACGCCCACGTCGGCCTGGGCCAGGGCGGGAGCGTCGTTGACGCCGTCGCCCACCATGGCCACGAGGTGGGCCTGCTCCTGCAGCCGACGAATCTCGCGGGCCTTGTCCTCCGGCAACACCTCGGCCAGGACGCGTTCGATACCGGCTTGCCGCGCGATCGCCTCCGCGGTCTGCCGGTTGTCGCCGGTCAGCATGACGACCTGCACGCCCAGCGCCGTGAGCCGGGCGACCGTGGCCGCGGCATCGGGCTTCAGCACGTCGGCGGCAGCGAAGAGGGCGACCAGGCGGCCGGCGAAGGCCAGGTAGATGATCGTCTTGCCCTCGCCTTGCAGCGCGCCGGCGCGCTCGGCCCCGGGGCCGATATCGATCCCGCGCGCCTCCATGAGCCGGCGGTTGCCCAGCAGGATGCGCCCCTCGATGGTCAGCACGTCCACGCCCTGCCCGGCCACGCTCGTGAACCCGGTCACCGGCGGCAACGCCACGCCCCGCTCCTTGGCCCGCCGCACGATCGCCTCGCCCAGAGGGTGCTCGGAAGCCTGCTCGGCGGCCGCCGCCAGGCCGAGCACCTCGTCTTCATTCATTTCGCTTCCGGTGAAGATCACGTCGGTCACCTCGGGGCGGCCGACAGTGAGCGTGCCGGTCTTGTCGAAGACGACGACGTCGACCTTGTGCAAGAGCTCGAGGGCCTCGGCGCTCTTGATGAGCAGGCCGTGCTCGGCGCCCTTGCCAGTGGCCACCATGATCGCCGTCGGCGTGGCCAGGCCCATCGCGCAGGGGCAGGCGATCACCAGGACGGAGACGGCCGTCGTCAGGGCTAGGAGCAGCCGGGGCTCGGGCCCGAGCAGCAGCCAGGCCCCGAACGTCAGCGCCGCCACCACGAGCACGACGGGCACGAACACGGCGGCCACGCGATCGGCCAGCCGCTGGATGGGCGCTCGCGAGCCCTGGGCCTCCTCCACCAGCTGGATGATGCGGGCCAGAGTCGTCTCGGCGCCCACGGCGGTGGTTCGGAAGACGAAGCTCCCGGCGCGATTGACGGTGCCCGCCACCACCCGAGACTGGGGCCCCTTGTCTACGGGCAGGCTCTCGCCCGTCAGCATCGATTCGTCCACCGTGGAGGCGCCCTCGATGACGACACCGTCCACGGGCATCCGCTCGCCGGGACGGATGCGCACCAGGTCGCCGACCCGCACGGCGTCGGCCGGCACGTCGACCTCCTGACCGTCCCGCACCACCCGGGCCGTGCGCGGCGCCAGCCTCACCAGGCGGCGGATCGC
>JBOHPM010000260.1:0-5128 GCA_050731715.1 Candidatus Rokuibacteriota bacterium | reverse complement strand
CCGACCGCCGGGTTGTCGGAATCCGAGCGCCGGGAAGCGCTCCCCCGGGCGCTGCTGGCCCTCATGCGGGACATCGGGATCCCCAACGGCCTCACGGCGATCAGGTACGGCGAGCGCGACATTCCGGCCCTCATCGAGGGCACGCTCAAGCAACCGCGGCTGCTGGCGGGCGCCCCCCGGCCCGTCGGGGCCGAGGACCTGGACTGGATCCTGCGCGACGCGTTGAGTCTGTGGTGACTGAGACCTGGTAGGGAGGTCGACGATGCTCAAGCAGTTCAAGGAGTTCGCGCTCAAGGGCAACATGGTGGACCTGGCCATCGCCCTCGTGCTCGGTGGCGCCTTCGGCGCCGTTGTGGCCTCGCTCGTCAAGGACATCTTGATGCCCCCGCTGGGCAAGCTCCTGGGCGGGGTCGACTTCTCCGACCTCTTCATCGTCCTGGGCTCGGCCAGCTATCCCTCGCTCAAGGCCGCCAGGGACGCCGGCGCCGCCACGCTCAACTACGGGCTTTTCATCAACACCGTGATGAGCTTCGTGATCGTGGCCTGGGCTCTCTTCTTCGTCGTGAAGGCCGTCAACGCCGCGCGGCGCGAGGCCCCGGCGCCAGCGCCCACCGACCGGGAGTGCCCGCACTGCCTGGGCAAGGCGCACGTGCGGGCGACGCGCTGCCCGCACTGCACGAGCACGCTCACGCCGCGCGTCTGACCGCGCCGCGACCCCGGCCCGGGGGCCTTCGCCATGTTCGGGGCCCCGGTGGTCCACGAGGATCATGCGGTCCGGGCCCCCGCCACCAGGAGCACGGGGGGGAAGGATGGGCCAGCTACGTCGCGGCGCTGGTGGCCCGACGCCGGGGCGATCGGGCTGGCGCCGAAGGATTCCTCGAACGAGCTGGGCCTGATGGTCCTGATCGAGCGCTGCCGGCTCCTCGCGCGCTCGCTCGCGTGGCGCTCAGCGGCCGTCGGGATCACCGAAGTGGCGGACGAGGTAGTTGAGCAGCGCCGTGCGCTCGTCGGGCGCCAGCGGCATCCCGTAGCTCACCATCCGGTCGATGATCACGCCCCAGCCTTGCGGGCCCTGTCGCTGCTGGACGGAGATCTCCACGCTGTGGCAGATCACGCAGCGGCTCACGACGAGCACCCAGCCCTCGGTCTGGGGGATCGCTGCCTGGGCGACGAGTCGATCCGCGCGCGGCGCGGCCGGTAGGGCCAGCGCGGCCACCGCTCCGGCCAGGGCCAGGGCAGCCAGCCAGGCTCTACGCCACATCGACCTCGACAGCATGAATGACGTTCCAGCGATAGCCCAGCGGGTTGAAGGCCCGGCTCGTGGGCTGCACGCGGCCCAGGCTGTCCGTGGCCCGCGCCATCACGGTATGGCGGCCGGGGGCAGCGTCCCAGGCGTGCTCCCACTTGCGCCAGGAGTAGCGGTCCTGGGCCCCCACGAAGGCCGCCGCCCGCCAGGACTTCCCACCGTCGGTCGATACGTCGAGCCCCGTCAGCTCGCCCTCGCCCGACCACGCCCAGCCCCACACCGGGACCCGCCCGGCGGGCAGGCGCATCCCGGCCGTGGGGGCGATGACGAGCGATTTCACCTCGAGCGACTGCAGGGAGTACGTGTCTTTCTCGTCCTCGGCCCGTGGTGCCCGGTAGCTCCGCTTCATGAAGGCCCCGTTGAATTCCTCGGGGATGACCAGGATCCGCTCCACCCATTTCACCGACGCCGACCCGATCCAGCCCGGGACCACGACCCGCACGGGTCCGCCGTGCAGGTGCGGGATGGGAGCGCCGTTCATCTCCCAGGCCAACATCGTGTGGGGCTCGCGGGCCTTCCACACCGGCACGCTGCGGATGAAGTCGGGGGCCTGGGGCGTGGGGGCTCGGTCGGCGCCGTCGAAGGCCACGTGCAGGGGGCCGGGGCGAACCTTCGCGAGCCGCAGGACGTCGGCCAGGCGGACGCCGACCCAGCCGGCGTTGCCGACCGCCCCGTACTCCCATTGGATCCCGGAGGCGCGCGGCTTGTGGAAGGACCGGCCGTTGCCCGCGCACTCCAGCACCGCGTCCTGCTTCACGAGGGGTAATCCCCTGAGGTCATCGAGTCGCAGCACGAGGGGATTGTCGACCTCGCCCTCGACACGCAGCGACCACTGGGCCAGGTCCACCACGGGCGCGTCGTAGTTGTTGCGCACGTAGAAGACGTCGGGCGGGGTGTGGTAGGCGGTGAGCTCGGCCAGCCGCGCCTCTAGATTGATCGGGCGGGGGCTGCGGACGATGAGCTTCTCCTTGCCCGGGATCGGGGCGGGTGGCGCCTGGGCTGCCGCGCCGCCCGGGCCGAGCCCGGCCGCCACGACCGCCCCGCCGCTCGCGATCAAGAACCCTCGGCGACTCATCGTCGTCTGCTGGCTCATGGGGGCCTCCATCTCGTGACTGCGCCCACTCCTCAGAGCGAAGCCAGGAGCCTGCGGTCGGAGTCGTACCGGAGGCGGGTCAGGGCCTCTTCACGCTCGACCCAGCCAACCTCCTCTACCTCGTGGTCGTGCTCGCCGACCTTCTCCAGCGGCCGCATGAGGTACCACCGCACGGTCTTCTTCACGCGGCGGCCGTTCCGCTGGAACCAGTAGGTCACCGGCTCGAGCTCCCGCACGATTTCGCACCGATAGCCGGTCTCTTCGCGAACCTCCCGCATGGCAGTATCCACGCTGGACTCGCCGGCGGACGGCGCCCCTTTGGGCAGCGTCCACACCGAGCGGTTGCGGAGATCACGGGCCCGAATGAGGAGTACGCGGCGGCCGTCGTCGATGATCACACCACCCGCGGAGAACTCGAGCGTGGGGCGACGCTGGGCCATTGCCAAATCATACGCGACGCCGGGGGTAAGCGCCGCGGACGTAACGTCGCGCTACGGGAGCGCGGGCTGCGGGAACCCGCCGCGGAGCTGCTCCCAGGCGCGGCCCACCCGGAGCACGGTCGCCTCGTCGAACGGACGTCCCACGATCTGCAGGCCGAGCGGCAGTCCCTCCGGGGACAGGCCACAGGGGACCGAAAGCGCGGGCAGTCCCAGGCCGTTGAAGGGCCGGGTGAGCCGAGAGAATCGGCCCATACGGGCGATGACGACGTCGACCGGAACCGACGTGACGTCGGCCAGTCGGGGAGGGGGCTCAGGAATCGTCGGCACCAGGAGCACGTCCACCTCGGCGAACACCTCACGGATGACGTGACGGGTCATGCGGGCCCGGAGGCGGAGGGCTTGGAGATAATCGTGCGCCGAGATCTGAAGACCCACCTGCAGCCGGGCTCGGACCACGGGCTGCAGCTCGTGGGGACGCTCTTTGAGGATGCGCGTGTGGATCGTCGCGCTCTCGGCGCGGCTGACGAGCCCCGTCACGTCGGTGATCGGCCCGGGATCGGGCACCCGCAGGCGGACGAGCCGCGCGCCCCCCGCCGCCAGCTGCTGCGCCGCGTCCTCCACGGCGGCGACGATCGCGCTGTCGACGCCGTCGAGGAAATAGTTCTCGGGCACGCCCAGGCGCAGGCCGGCGACGCCACTATCGATGGCCCCGAGGTAGTCCGGCACGGGATGCCGGCTCGACGTTCCGTCCTCGGGGTCATGGCCGGCGATCACGCCCAGCATGAGGGCGGCATCCCGGACGGTGCCGGTCATCGGCCCGAGGTGGTCGTTGGACCAGGACAGCGCCATCGCGCCGGCGCGGCTCACCCGGCCATACGTGGGCTTGAGCCCGACGATGCCGCAGGCGGCGGCCGGCAGGCGGATCGACCCGCCGGTGTCGGTGCCGAGCGTGGCCAGGGCCAGTCCCGCGGCGACGGCGACGCCCGAGCCGCTGCTCGATCCCCCCGAGCAGTGGCCGGACCGCCAGGGGTTCTGCGCGTCCCCGTGGTGGGCGTTGTCCCCGAAGGGTCCCAGGGCAAGCTCCGACATGTTCAGCTTGCCCAGGGTCACCGCGCCCGCCGTCCGCAACCGCCCGACCGCCGCGCACTCGCGCTCGGCGACGAAGTACTCCCGCGTCTGGGTGCCGCACGAGGTCGGCAGCCCGGCGATGAAGCAGAGGTCCTTGTAGGCTAGCGGCAGGCCGTGCAGTGGACCCCGCCAGCGCCCGGAGGCCAGCTCGGCGTCGCGCTCCTTGGCCGTGGCTCGGGCGCCCTCGGCGTCGATGGTGATGAACGCGCGGAGCCGGGGATCGTGCCGGGCAATCCGGGCCAGACACGCCTCGACCAGCTCCAGCGACGAGACGCGTCGCGCCCGGAGCGCGGCGCTCTGAGATTCCAGGTTCCAGTCCGTCATCGCGCCGGCCCCCGGTCACCCGTGGCCGGCGGTCGCTGGTCGGCCGGATGCAGAGCCTCCAGGGCGACGAGGAAGCACGCGGGCTCCTCGGTCATGGAGAGGTCCCCGGCCCAGCGCTCGATGGCGCCGCCGAGGTAGGCCAGGTCCACCGCGAGCGTCGGATCGAATCGGCGGGCATCCACGGCGAGCAAGCATACGCTGGCGACGCGGAATGTGACAGCGGGGCATGACACGCTGTCATGCCGGGCGGCGACGTCGCCGCGAACCCATCGGCGCCCCGCCGTTTCGGCGCAAGGATCGCTTGGCCGAGAAATTGAAAGGGGCTCAGCATCATGTCGAGCCTCGACCTGGACCTGGTGCTTGCCGACCTGGCCGGCCTCGAGCACGTTCAGGGCGGCCTCGTGGTCTCCCCGGACGGGCGAGTCCTGGCCACCCGTTTGCCTCGCGAGATCGCCGTCGAGCCCCTGGCGGCCATGGCCATCACGCTGGGGCGCGATCTCGAGCTGCGGGCTCCCCGGCTCCGGCAGGGGACGTTCCTGATGGCCCACGTGGCGGCCAGTGAGGGAACGGTGTTCCTGTGCGGCACGCCGGTGGGCTTCATCGTGCTGCAGGCCGAGGCGGAGGTGAATCGCGAGAACGTCCGCCATGCCCTGCTGGCGGTGATGAACGCGGGCCGCCCCGTCTGCGCCTGAGGCTCAGGCGCCGAGCGCTGCCCGCGCGGCCGCCCGGCCGGCCAGGCGCCCGAAGACGGCGCCGGACATGAGGCCGGCCCCTCCCGGGTAGTTGTGGTAGAAGAGCCCTCCCACCAGCTCGCCGGCCGCAAACAGACCGGAGATC
>JBOHPM010000259.1:0-5157 GCA_050731715.1 Candidatus Rokuibacteriota bacterium | reverse complement strand
GACACCCCGGCCGCCCGTGCGGCCGTGGCCCTGGCCGCGCTCACCGAGATCGCCCTGGCCATGGGCGACGCCTTCCGGGCCGACGCGCAGTCACGGCTCGCCACGCTCACCGAGGCCGAGCAACGGGCGCGCCTGACCGCTCCCCTCGCCGTGGACGCCACCGACGCGCGCGTCATCATGGATGCGGTCCGAGCCCTCCTGACCGACGACACCGCTTGACGGCAGCGTCAGGCCACCGCGTGGACGACGATCATGACGTTGAACGCGATGAAGGCCGCCAGCGAGACGCTCGACAGCACGACGTACCCGACCCAGAGGGCGGTCTGCCGACTCCAGCGCGCGGCGGGCGCGCCGCGCAAGAGCGATCCCACGTACACCACGGCGTCGTGCCGGAGCGTGGGCAGGCCGAGCAGGTCGACGAGGATGTGGTAGCCGTCCATCTCGATGAAGCAGCAAGGGTAGAGAGCCACGAAGAACGCCTGGGCCTGGATGATCCCCGAGGTCGCCGCGAACGCCTGCACGAATCCGGGCGGGGAGGCGACGGCCACGAGGAACCATCCCGCCCCCAGGACCAGGTGCACCAGGGTGCCGGACAGCGCGGTCACGATCCGGGCCCGGCGGCTGGCCATAAAGATGTCGGTCACGTCCACGTAGAAGGTGGGCACGAAGCCGTGCAGGAACGTGAACCCGAACTCGCGCACCCGCCGCCCGTAGTGGATGAGGGCCAGCCCGTGGACAACCTGGTGCAGGAACAGGGTGGCGAAGAAGAGCAGCTTCACTGACAGGAGCGCGGCGACCGGATTGGCCCCCAGCCCGCGGGCCACCACGTCGGCCTCGCCCCACAGCCGGACCCCGGCCACCACGCCGATCGCCCCCAGGGCCAGACACAAGAGCAGGACCAGGCGGCTGAAGAGCAGGAAGCCGCCCCAGCGATAGAGACGCTCGAAGAACGCCTGCACGTCCCGACTCGAAACGTTGACGCGCTCGAGCACGGTCAGGGCCTGCTCGACGCCGTGCACCAGCCGCCGCTGCCGGTTGCGCGCCAGCACCCGTCGCAGCGCGGAGACCGGCTCCAGCGTCAGCAGCCGGGCGCGCTGGAGCTTGCCGATCAGCGCAGGGATGACCTCGAAGTCGAAGGCGCCATGGCGCAGGACGTAGGCCGTGGCCATGTCCTGCAACGAGGTGGTCCCGTCCATCTGCTCCCACAGGAACCGCTCCGGCTCCGTCAGCATCACGTAGCGATCGCTCCGGGTGTTCTTGAGGACGAAGCGCCGCTGGTGGTCCACGGGCGAGTTGACCTCGGCCAGCTCCCATGTCGCGGCGAGCAGGCGCTGGGGCCGCAGCCCGAGCCAGCCGGCGGCGCTGCTGACCTGGCGGACGTCGAACGTGTCGTCGTCCCGCCGGACGAGGAGCTCGAGCTTGGCGCGCGCCGGGGGCCGACCCGTGCTCATCGGGCCTCGACGTCGAGCCCGGTCGCCTCCAGGCCCCAGCGGGTCACTTCGGCCACCAGGTTGCCCGAGGCCCGGAGCCGGTTGATGAAGACGTGCACGAGGGCCTGGAAAAGCGCCGCCGCCGCGCGGGGGTTGAGCTCGATGAGGATCTCGAGGTTTTCGCGGTCCAGCACGAGCAGCACCGCGTCCGATTCGCCCTGTACGGTGGCCGAGCGGGGCGCCCGGTCGAAGAGGCTCATCTCACCGAAGAAGCTCCCGCTGATCTCCCGCCCCAGCACCTGCTCGACCCGACCGGTGACGGCCTTGGAGATGACCACGGCGCCGCTGCGCACGACGAACATCTCCGCGCCGGCGTCTCCCTCGCGAAACAACACCTGGCCCTTGCGCAGGGTGCGCTCGCGAAGGCGGGAGGCCAGGGCCAGGAGCTCGGGCTCGGTGAACTCCTTGAACAGGCGGACGGTCTTGAGGAACGCGCCGGTGGCGGCCGGGCTCGGCACCCTGCCCGCGCCCGTCAGGTGGCGAGACGGCGGAGGAGCTCGGACCGCAGCGCCTGCTCACGCTGCCGGCGCGGGGTCCGCGTCAACCGGACGAGGGCGGCCCGGATCGCCTCCCGCTCGTCGTCGCTCAGCTCGTAGTCAGCCAGCACGGCGTCGGGCGATTGTTGCAGCTCGATCACGAAGTCCGGATCGATCATTGCACGCCCGACGAGCTCCCGCAGCCGCGAAGCCATGGTGCGGCCGATGATAGCACGGCGGCCGCATGGCGGCGAGCGGGCTCCCGGTCGGGTACGGGCACTGCCGACGATATACAATGATGCGACCGTGACCACGTCGCCCGAGCTCGCCACCTACGGCCGCGAGCTGCGCTGGGTCCTGAATCAGATGGCGACATCGGTGCAGGGCCTGACCGCGGCCCAGCTCAACTGGCGTCCGGCCACCTCCGCCAACAGCGCCTACGCCATCGTCAGCCACGTCCTCGGCAGCACGCGGGTCTATGCGTTGGGTTTTGGGTGCGGGCAGCCGGTGGGACGCGACCGGGAGGCGGAATTCGCCGCCATCGGCACCGATGCCGAAGGGCTCATCGCCGCGCTCCGTCGGCTCGCCTCCGAGATCGCGGCGGCGCTCGGCGGGCTTCGTCCCGCCGCCCTCGACGAGCGGTTCACGCCGCCCCCCGAGCTGTGGGGCACCGGCACGCCGGCCGAGATCTCTCGCCGGGATGCGCTCGTCGAGAGCATCCGTCACGCCGGCCTGCATCTCGGCGAGCTTCGGCTCACCCGTGACCTCGCCGCCGGCAGCGCCTGAGGCGCGGCCGCGCTGGAGCCTGTCGGTGTAAGGCGGCGCGCCCCGGCTTTGCCGGGGCGCCCCGAACGTTGGGGGCTTGGGGGCCATATCGGGGCCCCCATATGATCAGTACTTCAAGATGTAGGGCACGTCGGCCACCACGGTGTTCTTGCGGAACAGGAGCGCGCCCTTGATGAGCAGGGCGGTCTGGTTGTGCAGGAAGTGCTGCCACCAGCGGCGGGGCAGGAACTCCGGGAGGACGATCGTCACCATCTGGTCGTCGCCGCGCGCCTGGATCTGATCGAGGTAGTCCAGCAGCGGCCGCAGCAGCGAGCGATAGGGAGACGTCAGCACGACCAGCGGCACCTCCATGCCCCAGGCCGCCCACTTCTCCTCCATCCGGGACGTTCGCACGGGGTCCGTCTCCACGTAGACGCCGCGGACGGTGGCCATCGGGGCGAGCGTCTTGGCGTACTGCACGGCGCGCACCACCCCCCGATGCACGTCGCCGGTGAGCACGAGCACGGTGTGCTGGAACTGGGGGGGGCCCTGATAGCCGTCCAGCGACAGCTCGGCCGCCACGTGATCGTAGTGCCGGTGGACGGTGAGGAAGATCATCACCAGACCGGGAATCACGAACACGACGATCCAGGCCCCTTCGAGGAACTTCGTGAAGGCCAGGGTCAGCAGCACGATCCCGGTCGCCAGCGCTCCCACCCCGCTGATCCAGATCCGCCACTGCCAGCCTGGCTCCTTGAGCCGCAGCCAGCGCGGCACCATCGCGCCCTGGGACAGCGTGAAGGAGGTGAAGATGCCGATCGCGTAGAGCGGCAGCAGGGTGTGGGTGTCGCTCTCGAAAGCCACGACCAAGAGGATGGCGAACCCGCTCAGGATCAGGATCCCGTTGGAGTAGACGAGCCGGTCGCCCTGGGCGCCGAATTGCCGCGGCATGAACCGGTCGCGGGCGAGAAAAAATGCCAGCCGCGGAAAGTCGGCGAACGCGGTGTTGGCGGCCAGCAAGAGAATCAGCATGGTGACGGCCTGGATTTCGTAGTAGAGGACACCGCCGCCGAAGACACGCCGGGCGATCTTGGACACGACCGTCTCGGTCCCCCCGGGGACGACGCCGAAGTCGTAGGCCAGATAGGTGATGCCAAGAAACATGCTGACCGAGATGGCGCCGAGCCACGCCATCACGATGCGGGCATTGTGGGCCTCGGGCGGCCGGAAGGCGGGAATGCCATCGGACACGGCTTCGATGCCGGTGAGGGCCGTGCAGCCCGCCGAGAACGCGCGCAGAAAGAGAAAGAGCCCGATAGCCTCCAGGCCCGGGGGATGCGGCTGGTAGGGCGCCTCGGGAAGGATGCCCAGGCTGGTGCCGATCAGGCCGTAGGCAGTCATGCCGAGAATGCTGAGGATGAAAAGGTAGGTCGGGGCTGTGAAGAGGCGGGCCGACTCGCGGATCCCACGCAGGTTCGCCATCGCAATGGCCGTGATGGCCCCGACGCAGAGCCAGGTACGGTACGGCACGAGGCCGGACACGGCCGAGGTCAGCGCGGCGATTCCGGCCGCTACCGACACGGCCACCGTCAGCACGTAATCGATCAGGAGGGCCGCGGCGGCGGTCAGGCTCGGCAGGCGCCCGAGGTTGTCCTTGGTCACGATATAGGCGCCGCCCCCCTGCGGGTAGGCTCCGATCGTCTGCCGATAGGACACGACCACGAGGATGATCAGCGTGGCGATACCGAAACTGATCGGCAGCGAGTAACTGAGGGCGAGCGGCCCGGCCAGCACGAGGACGTAGAGGATTTCCTCGGTCGCGTAGGCCACCGACGACAGCGGGTCGGAGGCGAATACCGCCAGCGCCGCCGCCTTGCCGAGCCGCTCGTGGCGGGCCCGGGCCAGGGGCATCGGTTCGCCGACCAGAAAGCGCTTCAGCAGCGAAAGTCGCATGCGCCACGACTCTACTCCAAGTGCGCTCGCCCGCCGGTATTTCTTACGCGGTGCGCAATGCCGGACACGGCGGGCGACAGGAGGGCGTTACATGCTGTCGAGCGCGAGGTTGAGCGCGAGCACGTTCACCCGGGGCTCACCGAGCAGGCCGAGCTGGCGGCCTTCGGTGTGTTGCTCGACCAGCTGCCTCACGGCCGCCGGGTCCATCTGACGCGCTCGCGCGACGCGCGACACCTGGTAGAACGCCGCCGCCGGGCTGATGTGGGGATCGAGGCCGCTGACCGACGCCGTGACGAGGTCCACGGGGACGAGAGCCGTGTTATCGGGATCGGCGGCGCGCAGTGCGTCGACGCGGCCCTTGCCCGCCGCGGTGAGCGCCGCGTTCGTCGGCCCCAGGTTCGAGCCCGACGAGGCGCCGGCGTTGTAAGGGAAGGGCGCCGTCGCCGACGGGCGGCCCCAGAAGTACTTGGGGT
>JBOHPM010000258.1:0-5184 GCA_050731715.1 Candidatus Rokuibacteriota bacterium | reverse complement strand
GGATTTGCTCGAGGAGGCCGCCTTCCAACTGGCCCCGGGTGGCGTCTCGACCCCCGTGAAGACGCCGGCCGGCTGGGTCGTGCTCAAGCACGTCGAGCATCTCGCCGCGGCCGTGCCCGCCCTGGCCGAGATCAAGGATCAGGTCGCGGTGGCGGTCAAGCGCGAGAAGGCCCAGGCCCGGGCCCTGGAGCGGGCCAAGCAGGTGAGCGCCGAGGCCAGCGTGGCCGGGGCCGACCTGGCGGCTGTCGCCAAGAAGCTGGGAGCCATCTACGCCGAGACCTCCCGCTTCTCGCGCAGTCAACCCGACAGTCGGCTGCCGGGCGACGCGATGCTGGCTGCGCTGCAGACGCCGGCTGGCTCGCTGAGCGAGCCCGTGAAGACCCCGCAGGGCTACTACGTCGTCCGCGTGCTCGAGCGGGTGCCGCCGAGCCTGGAGCTGCTGGCCGGCGAGCGGGACAAGATCGCCGCCGAAGTGCTGGCCCGCAAGCAGGGCCAGGCCTGGGAGACCTGGGTGAGCGCGGCCCGCGCCCGGGCCAAGATCGAGATCTCCTCGCGGCTCCCCGCCGGCCGCGTCTAGCCGATCAAAGTGGTAAGGTACTAGCCCATGGCGATCCAGCGGACGCCCATGACGCGCGCCGGGTACGAGAAGCTCGCTGCCGAGCTCGACCGGCTCAAGCGCGTGGACCGGCCGGCCATCTCCCGCGCCATCGCCGAGGCCAGGGCCCACGGTGACCTCAGTGAGAATGCCGAGTACCACGCGGCCCGAGAAAAGCAGTCGTTCATCGAGGGCCGCATTGCCGATCTGGAGACCAAGGTCGGCGGCGCCGAGGTTCTCGATGCGCCTGGCGAGGGCGACCGCATTACGTTTGGCTCCACCGTGCTGCTGGAGGACGAGACCGGCAAGGAGTACCGCTACTGGATCGTCGGCTCCGACGAGGCCGACCCGGCCCGCGGCAAGATCTCGATCCTGGCCCCGCTGGCGCGCACCCTGATCGGCAAGAGTGTGGGTGACCGGGTCACCGCGCAGGTGCCGGGCGGCGCACGCACCTTCGACATCGTCAACGCCAACTTCGCCTGGCCCGACTAGAGGACCGCCCAGGATGACCATGGTCCGTATGGACGACGGCGTCGGCCTGTACTGCGAGGAAGCCGGGCAGGGCACGCCGCTCGTCTTTGTCCACGAGTTCGCCGGCGACGCCGCCAGCTGGGAGCCCCAGGTGCGCTTCTTCGCCCGCCGCTTCCGGACCATCGCCTACAATGCCCGCGGCTATCCGCCCTCCGACGTGCCCGGCGACCTCTCCGCCTACTCCCAGGATCGCGCGGCCGACGACATCCGCGGCGTGCTCGACGGGCTGGGCATCGCGCGGGCCCACGTGTGCGGCCTCTCCATGGGCGGCTATGCCACGCTCCACTTCGGGCTGCGCCACCCGTCGCGTGCCCTGTCGCTGGTGGTGGCCGGCGCCGGCTACGGCAGCGTGGCCGCCGAGCGCGAGCGGTTCCGCGAGGATTCGGCGCTCACGGCGCGGCGGCTGGAAGAGGACGGCATGAAGGCGGTGGCCGAGTTCTATGCCCGCGGTCCCACGCGCGTGCAGTTCCTCGACAAGGACCCGCAGGGCTGGCGCGACTTCTACGCCCGGCTGGCCGCGGGCTCGGCCCAGGGCCACGCCCTCACGCTGCGCGGGGTGCAGATGACACGCCCGTCCGTGTTCGAGCTCGGCGATCGGCTGGCGCGGCTGGAGGTCCCCACGCTCATCATGACCGGCGACGAGGACGAGCCCTGCCTGGAGCCAGCCCTGTTCCTCAAGCGCACCATTTCCACCGCCGGCCTGGTCGTGATGCCCAAGGCCGGTCACGCCATCAACCTCGAGGAGCCCGATCTCTTCAACCGGGCCGTGCTCGATTTCCTGACCGCCGTGGAGGCCGGACGCTGGCCGCGCCGGAATCCCGCGTCGCAGACCGGCTCGGCCACGCTGCCCGCGTCCGTCGGAGGCCGCTCATGACGTTACCCCTCGCCCACATCACCGTGATCGATCTCACCCGGGCCCGGGCCGGCCCGACCGCTGCCCGCCAGCTGGCCGACATGGGGGCCAACGTCATCAAGGTGGAGACGCGGGACGTGGTGGAGGGTGATTCCACGTCGATCGGCTTCGACTTCCTGAACCTGCACCGCAACAAGCGCGCCATGACCCTGGACCTCAAGCACCCCAAGGGCGTGGAGGTCCTCAAGCGGCTGGTGTCGCGGGCCGACGTGCTGGTGGAGAACTACCGCCCTGACGTCAAGCACCGGCTGGGCATCGACTACGAGACGCTGTCGGCCATCAATCCACGGCTGGTCTATGGCTCCATCTCGGGCTTCGGCCAGACGGGCCCCTATCGCGACCGTCCCGGATACGACCAGATCGCCCAGGGCACGGGTGGCCTCATGTCGATCACGGGGCTGCCCGGCCAGGGACCCGTCCGCGTCGGCATTCCCGTGGCCGATCTGACCTCCGGACTGTTCCTGGCCCAGGGCATCCTCGTCGCGCTCCTGGAGCGCGAGCGATCCGGACGCGGGCAGTGGGTGCACACCTCGCTGCTCCAGGCCATGGTGACGATGCTGGACTTCCAGGCCGGGCGCTGGCTCATCGACGGCGAGATCCCGCCGCAGGCCGGCAACGATCATCCCACCGGCATCCCCACCGGGGTCTTCACGACGGCCGACGGCCACATCAACATCGCGGCCTCGGGTCAAGTGATGTATCGACGGCTCTGTGAAGCCATCGGGGCCGGCCATCTCATCGACGACCCGCGGTTCAGGACGATGGCCGACCGCTCGCGCAACCGCGCCGCCATGAACGAGGAGCTCAACCGGGTGCTGGTCGTCCGGCCCAGCGCCGAGTGGATCGAGGTCCTCAACAAGGCTGGTGTGCCCTGTGGCCCGATCCTGAACGTCAAGCAGGTCTTCGAGGACCCGCAGGTGCAGCATCTGGGCCTGGCCCAGCCGGTCCGCCATCCCGAGCGTGGCGAGATCCGCGTCCAGGGCCTGCCCGCGGCGCTCTCGCGTACCCCCGGCGCCATTCGCCGGGCGGCGCCGGTCCACGGCCAGCACACCGACGAGATCCTGGCCGAGTTCGGGTATTCGCGTGAGGAGATCGCCGCGCTTCGCCGCGACGGCGTCGTCTAAACCCGGGCCGGCGTCGGTCGAGCGCCTGGAGGCTCCCGCCGCCGATCTGCCCGCCGTTCGCGGCTTCCTGCATGGTCCGGCCTCGCCGGGTGGCGACGGCCTGGTCCTGACCCACGGTGCCGGCGGCAACTGCCGGTCGCCGATCCTGCTCGACCTGGCCGGGGCCTTCGCGGGTGCCGGTCTGGTGGTGCTGCGCTGTGATCTTCCCTATCGTCAGGCCCGCGCCCAGGGCCCGCCGGCGCCGGCGGGCGCGGAGCGCGATCGCCAGGGCCTTCGGCACGCGGTGCGAATCGTCCGGGGGCTCGTGAGCGGGCGCGTGTTCCTCGGGGGCGTTTCCTATGGAGGTCGCCAGGCCTCGATGCTGGCCGCCGCCGAGCCGGGCCTGGTGGCCGGGCTGCTGCTGCTGTCCTACCCGCTCCATCCCCCGGCGCAGCCGCACCGGTTGCGGACCGAGCACTTTCCGAACTCACGCGTGCCGGCGCTCTTCGTGCACGGCTCGCGCGATCCCTTCGGCACGCTCCCGGAGCTGGAAGCGGCGCGCGCTCTCATGGCGGCCCGAACGGAGCTACTGGTGGTGAAGGGCGGCCATGATCTCGGCTACTCCGGCCAGGCCGGGGCGGAGTCGCAGCTCCCGGCGCGGGTGGTTGTCGCGTTCCAGGCGCTGAGCGCTTTCAGTGGAGGTCCCGGCCCCAGCCTCCGGTAGTCGTCGAGGTCGCTCAAGCTCCTACGACGTGCGTCCAACGTGAGTGCTTGTTCGCCCGGCGGTCAACGACGGACGGGCGTGAGATTGAACACGCGGGCCAGTCGGGATGCTGCCTCGAGGTCTCCACGCCGCAACGCTTCACGGACGTCGTCGAGCTTGCGTGCATCGTCAAGGGAGAGATACGGCGACCAGCCGTTGTCCTCCTCGATGAGCTCGACGTCCACCTCGGCGGCGTAGGCGCCCTCGCGAACGAACTTGGTGTGACGCCTGGCGTTCATGCCCTCCTCCGAAGGAAATCTTCAGTCCAGCGCAAGGGGTTCTTTCGGGTAGGTCGGGTAGTCCTCGATCACGACCGCGGCCTCGACACCATCGATCACCTCACCAGCAAGGATACCGTCTTCCGCGATCTCATCGTAGCCATGCGCGGAGATCCGAACCTCGCCGGCCCGGACGAGATCGAGGATTCGAGCAAGCGTCTCGCTCATCTTCCGGTGGCATCCGTCACGTCTGGCCTTTCAAGGGCGAACGCCAAGGCGTTGAGCGGCCCGCGCTGGCGCCTCGGCCTGGGCGCCGCCAGTCGATGCCGGCCCGCTCTAACGGCCGGTTAGGCATATCAACGGGGACTGTACGCCTCACGCCAGCTCGGCCATCGCGATCTCCGCCTGCTCCCGCCAGTACTGCATGTCCATCTCGCCGAACATCATTCCCGCCGTCGTAAGGTGCTCCCGCGCTTGCTGCCGCGTGCCCGTGTGCCGGTAGAGCTTGCCGAGTCCGAGGTGGCAGTGGGCCACGAGCGGGCGCAGGCCCAGGTCCTCGGCCAGGGCCAGGGCCCCGCGATAGTGCGCCTCCGCCGCATCGACCTCGACGCGGTCGGGATGGTCCGCGATGTCGCCGAGCAGTCGAAGGAGGTGGCCCTCCACCCCCCGTTCCCCCCGCTGCCGAGCCGCCGCGAGCCCGTCCTGGGCGACCCGGGTGGCGTCCGCCAGCCGCCCGTCGAGGAGATACGCCCCGCCGAGCGCCCCGACGCGGCCGGCCCACCCCACCACCCTCACGGTCCGCTCGGCGAAGCCACGGGCGGCGTCCTCCATCAGGGCGACCCCCTCGGCGCGGCGGCCGGTCCCGTGGTACGCCGCGCCCAGCGCCCAGGCGACGTGGAGCAGCACGGGCACCTCTCTCGTCCGGCAGAGATCGAGGCCGCGCTCCAGCGGGGCCACGGCGCCGACGAAGTCGCCCTGATCGAGCGTGAGGGTGCCGAGGCTCAAGAGGGGGAAGACAAGCGTGTAGACGTGCCCCGCCTCCTCCGCGATCTGCATCGCCT
>JBOHPM010000257.1:0-5201 GCA_050731715.1 Candidatus Rokuibacteriota bacterium | reverse complement strand
GCTGTGCCGAGTCGGCGATCGCCACCCGCTTCGAGGAGGGGATCCGCCGGCCCATCGAGGCTCGCGTCGTGGACCGCGCGCCCTGCCAGGACGTGGTCCTCACCGGCGCGGACGCCGACCTCACGCGCCTGCCCATTCCGATGATGCACGTCAAGGACGGGGGGCCGTACATCTCGGGCACGCTCACGGTCTCCCGAGATCCCGAGTACGGGCGCAACGTCGGCTCCTACCGCATGATGTACCGCACGCCCCAGGAGACCGGCATCGATCTCGTCTCGTCGTCGGACATGCGCGTGTACTATCAGCGCGCGCTCGATCGGGGCCGGCCGCTGGAGATGGCGGTGGCCGTGGGTGTGCATCCCTTCCAGTTGCTGGCCGCCTCTTACAAGGCTCCCATCGACGTCGACGAGTTCGCCATCGCGGGGGGTCTCCAGGGCTCGCCGGTGGAGCTGGTGCGCTGCAAGACGGTGGACCTCGAGGTTCCGGCGGACGCCGAGCTGGTGCTGGAGGGCGAGCTGCTGCCGATCGGCTGGACGGCCGACGAGGGACCGTTCGGAGAGTTCAGCCACATCACGGGTGAGGTCAAGTGGAACCCGATCTTCCGGGTCCGCGCCATCACGCACCGCCGGGATCCGATCTTCTATGTGCTCCAGATGCCGTGGGAGAACGACTGGCTGGCCGCCCCGGTGATCGAGGCGGCGGGCCTGCAGGCCCTGCGCATCGCCAGCGTGCAGCCCGTGGCCATCCGGGCGCCGGTCGGCGGGTGCTGCTACTGGACCCTGATCGCTTCCATCAAGAAGCGTCCGGGCGAGGGCAAGAACGCGCTGCTGGCCCTGCTCTCGGTGGCGGAGGTGAAGCTGGCCATCGTCACCGACGACGACATCGACATTGGCAATCCCGACGAGCTGGACTGGGCCATGACCTTCCGCGTCCAGGCCGATCAGGACGTGCTCGTGGTGCCCGGGGCCCGCGGCAAGCACATCGATCCCAGCGTGCGGGCGGCCCAGCTCGGCAAGGGCGGGCTGCCGACCACCGCCAAGCTCGGCATCGACGCCACCATCCCCGAGGGGGTGCCCCGCGCCCACTACGAGCGGCTGCGCTACTTCGCCAAAGACGCCGTGCGGCTGGAGGACTACCGCTGAGCCCGCTGGCCCGGACGCTCGTCGCCGAGCTCCGGCAGGGTCCGCGCCACTTCGGCGAGCTGGTGGAGACTCATCTGGACACGCCCTGGCCCGAGTTCCTCCGGGCCTGGGGCGAGGTGCGGGCGGCCGACGTGCTCGGACGGGACGACGCCGGCCGCTACGTCATTCGGTCGGAGGGCGTCGCGCCGTAACCGCGGGGGCGCTGGGCGAGGCCGCCCGGATCCGGCGCCAGAGCCGTTCGCGCGTGAGCGGCATCTCGGTCACCTCCACACCCAGGGGCCTGAGCGCGTCGGCCACGGCGTTGGCGATCGCCGCCGGCGCCGGCAGCGTGCCCCCCTCGCCGGCGCCCTTGACCCCGAGCGGATTGAGCGGTGAGGGCGTGACCACGTGGTGGACCTCGAGGCCCGGGACGTCGCCGGCGCGCGGCAGCGCGTACTCCATGAGCGTCCCCGTCATCAGCTGGCCGGCCGCGTCGTAGACGACTTCCTCGAGCAGGGCGTTGCCGATGCCGTGGACGATGCCGCCGTGGACCTGTCCCTCGACGATCATCGGGTTGATGACGGTACCGCAGTCGTCGACGGCGACGTAGCGGAGGACCCGGACCGCGCCGGTCTCGGGATCGACCTCGACCACCGCGGCGTGGGCGCCGCTCGAGTATGTGGACTGGGCGACCGGGGCGTAGGCGGTGGCCTCCAGGCCCGGGGTCATCCCCGAGGGCAGGGCGTAACCGGGGCGGGGCGCCGAGGCCAGCGTGGCGACCTCGGCCAGCGTGAGCTGCCTCCCCGGCGTGCCGCGAACACTCACGCGGCCGTTTTCGAGCACGAGGTCCTCGGGCGCGGCTTCGAGCTGGTGCGCGGCCACGGCCAGCGTCTTTCGCCTCACGTCGGCGGCGGCCTGGACCGCCGACGCCCCGGCCAGCACGGCCACCCGGCTCGCGAAGGTGCCGACGCCGTACGGGATGCCGGCCGTGTCGCCGGGCACCACCGTCACGCGCTCGAGCGGCACCGAGAGGCCGTCGGCGACGATCTGGGCCAGCGTGGTCTCGTGGGATTGCCCCTGGCTCGAGGCGCCGGAGAAGACGAATACCTGACCGCCCGGGTCGACGCGAACCCTGATGCCCTCGTACGGCCCCAGCCCCGTGTCCTCCACGAAGAGGGCCAGTCCGACGCCGAGCCAGCGACCCGCGGCCCGCGCCCGCTGCCGCTCGGCCGCCAGGCCGTCCCAGCCGATCACCTCCACGAGCCGCCGCAGGCCCTCGGGGTAGTTGCCGCTGTCGTATCGACGCGGACCGCCGTCGCGCGAGACCAGGCCGACGTCGTAGGGGAAGTCCCCGGGCTGGATCAGGTTGCGCATGCGGAGGGCTACCCGGTCCAGCCCCAGGCGTTCCGCCGCCAGGTCCAGCATCCGCTCCATCACGAAGACGGCCTGCGGGCGCCCGGCGCCGCGGACCGGCGTGACCGGCACGCGATTGGTGTAGACCGCGGTGAAGGTCACCTCGTAGTTGGGCACGCGGTAGGGCCCCGGCACGCTGACCGAGGTGATGAGCGGCACGATGATCCCCCACGAGACGAACGCGCCGCAGTCGTGGACGAACGCGTCGCGCAGGGCAACGATGGTGCCCTCGCGCGTGAGGCCCAGCTCGACTTCGTGCCACTGGTCGCGCTCCTGGGTGACGGCCAGGAGGTGCTCCCGGCGCGTCTCCACGAAGCGGACGGGCCGGTCCAGCACGCGGGCCAGGAACGGTACCAGGATGTCCTCCGGATAGACGATGCCCTTGGGGCCGAACCCGCCGCCGATGTCCTGGGTGACGACCCGCACGGCATGCTCGGCCAGCCCGAGGTAGCGGGCCAGCAGTCGGCGCAGGATCTGCGGCGCCTGCGTCGTCGACCAGACCGTCATCTGGCCGAGGTCGCCATCCCAGCGGGCGGTGAGGCCGCGGGTCTCCAGCGCCATCCCGGCGCCCCGATGCAGGTGGAAGCGCTGGCGTAGCACGACGTCGGCCCGAGCCAGCGCACTGACCGGGTCACCGACGCGCTGGGTATAGTGGGCGGCGACGTTGCCGCCCGGATGGACCCGGGGCCCACCGGGCTGCAGCGCGTCCTCGAGCGTGGCTACCGCGGCCAGCGGCTCGTACTCGACCCTCAGCGCCTCGAGCGCGTCGCTGGCTTGGCCGGCGGTCTCGGCAACGACGAGGGCCACCGGCTGACCGGCATAGGCGACCCGTTCGTGTGGAAGGATCTCGGCGCACGCCGGCGTCGTGAGGCTCGCATGCGGGACGAGGAGGGGCAGGCGGCCCAGCGAGACGGCATCGGCGGGGAGGAGGATCTGCACGACGCCCGACCGCCGCCGCGCCGCTTCGACGTCGATCTTCACCAGACGCGCATGGGCGTGCGGGCTCCGATGCACGGCCACGTGGAGCATCCCGGGGAGCGCCACGTCGGCGACGTACCGGCCGCGGCCGGTGACGAGCCGGGCGTCCTCGCGACGGCGCACGCGGGCGCCGAACAGTCGCTCGCTCATCCTAGTGCCTGGCCTGTTCCCAGAGCGTGGCCAGCGCGGCCCGATCGATCTTGCCGTTGGCGTTCTTGGGGATGGTCGCGACGACGACGACGGCGACCGGCACCTTGAAGGGCACGAGCCTGGTCCGGCAGTGCTCGAGCAGGGCTGCCTCCGCCGTAGCCCGCGCCGGCCGCAAGGCCACGAACCCCACCGGCACTTCGCCGTAGATGTCGTCCCTGACGGCGACAGTTGCCGCCTCGGCCACCTCGGGATGCTCGAGCAGGCAGTTGCTGATCTCCAGCGCGGCGATGTTGACGCCGCCCTTGATGATGATGTCCTTCCGGCGGCCGGTGATGTAGACGTAGCCGTCCTCGTCCCGGCGCGCCAGGTCGCCGTTACGGAAGCCGTCCTGGGGGATGGGCGCGATCCGGCCGGGGCCCTGCCAGTACGCCGACGCCATCTGCCGGCCGCTGACGACCATCTCACCCTCCTCACCGGCCTTGACCTCTCGGCCGTCGTCGTCGAGGAGGCGTACGCGCATGTTGAGGGTAGGCCGGCCGATGGAGCCGAGCCTTCGCTGGTTCGGGTGATTGCCGCACATGAAGCCGGTCTCGGTGCCGCCGGCGAGCTGCACGATGGGGATGTCATACGTCGTCTCGAACTCCCGGTGCTTGTCGACCGACAGCGGCGCCGTGCTCGACGTCATGAAGCGGAGCCTGGGCACGTCGGCCCGGGTGACCGGCTGCGGTCGGGCCAGCAGCATGTTGATGACAGTGGGAATGCCCACGGCCACCGTCACGCGGTAGTCGCGCACCCACGCGAAGAACCGACCCGGGGAGAACTTGCGGGCCAGGACCAGCGTGGCGCCGGTCTGCATGCTGGGCCCGATGGACAGGATCAAGGGCGAGGACCAGCTGAAGTGGCGATAGTCGAGGATGGTGTCGGCCTCGGTGATCTCGAGCCGGTCGACCGAGGACTCGCTCATCGCGTAGTACGCCTCATGGGTCAGGATGACGCCCTTGGGCGTGTCGGTCGTCCCCGACGTGTAGTTGATGTAGGACCACGCGCCGGGGGCGGGCCGCGTCGTCACCGGCGTGGCCGCGGCCGATCGCAGGAGTGCGAACAGATCGTCGGGGGGCGGGTCCGGCGCCGCGAGGGGCCCGAAGGGGACCCAGGCGGCGTCGCCCCCTGTTCGATCTCGGAGCCCGTTGAGCTCGCGGCTCCAGAAGACGAGCCGCGGCGCCACGTCGTGGAGGATCTGCCCGATATCCTTTTCGCGGATCTCCACGTTGATCGGGTTGACGATCACGCCGGCCCGCAGCGTCCCCCACAGGATCACGAGGGCCTCGATCGAGTTCTCGGCGAGCACCGAGATGCGGTCGCCCGGCTGGACCCCGGCGTCGGCGAGGACATTGACGAAGCGCCGGGTGAGGGCTTCGAACTCCCCGAACGTGATCCGAGCGCTCTGGTCGGGGCTTTCGATGAAGACCTTGGTCGGGCGCCGGCGCGCGTGCGCCTCGAGCAGGGTGTTGGGGTCGGTGTACGCGGTCGAGCCCGCGC
>JBOHPM010000256.1:0-5211 GCA_050731715.1 Candidatus Rokuibacteriota bacterium | reverse complement strand
TCCAGGCTGAGGACCAGCACCTTCCCCCCCAGCGCGATCCCGACATGCTGCGCGATGTTGAGACAGAATGCGGTCTTCCCCATACTCGGGCGTCCGGCGATGATGATGAAGTCCGCGGGCTGCAGGCCCGACGTCTCCAGGTCGAGCTTCTCGAAGCCGGTGGCCACGCCGGTGACGTGCTCCTTCCGCTCGTACAGCCGCTCGATGTACTCGAAGGTGTTTCGGAGGATCTTCCCGATCGGCAGCGCGCTGCCCTCGAGCCGGCGCTCGGCCAGGCGGAAGATGCGTCGCTCGGCGTCGTCGACGAGGGTCTGAACGTCCTCCTTGGCCTCGAAGGCCTGACCGATGATCTGTGTCGAGGTCTGGATCAGCTCGCGCAGCACCGCCATGTCGCGGACGATGCTGGCATAGGCCCCCAGGTGGGCGGCGATGGAGGCGTGCTCCACCAGCAGGGCCAGGGCCGCGGGTCCGCCCACCGCCTCCAGACCCGTCGTCCGCCGCAGCTCCTCGCTGAGGGTGATCAGGTCGACGGGCTCGCCCCGATCGAACAGCCTGAGCATGGTCGCGTAGATGCTCCGGTGGGCCTCGGTGTAGTAGTCGGTGGCCCGGAGGACCTCGATCACTCGGGGCAGCGTCTCCCGGCCCTCGAGGAGCACGGCGCCCAGGACGGCCCGTTCGGCGTCGAGGTTGTGGGGCGGGATCCGCGAAGGAATTTCCAGCGGGCTCATCGAGGGCGATCCTTGAGCCGACCGCGGCTCCGCGTCAATAAAATTCTGCTCAACGGCCGGCGCTAGTGGACAACCGTGTGGACAGTACGGGGATGATGGGTGGACATCCGGTGGATGCCGACGATAGCTCGGCGCCCGCGCCGATCACGGGCGCGCTCGAGGGAGCGAGGCGCTACTGCCGGGCGATGAGCACGCGAAGCTGCGTGGTCACATCAGGATGCAGGCGGATGCTCACGGCAGTCTCGCCCAGCGTCTTGATCGGCTCGTCGAGCTGGATCCGACGCCGCTCGACGTCGACCCCACGGCTGGTCAGGAAATCGACGATCTCCTGGGACGTCACCGAGCCGAACAGCTTGCCCTCCTCGGAGGCCTGTCGGGTCACCTCGAGCACGAGTCCGGCGATCCGGGCGCCCAGGGCCTCGGCGTCGCTCTTGATGCGCTGGGCCTTGGTGTCCTGCTGCGTCTTGATCTGCGAGAGGTTCTTGAGATTGCCCGGGGTGGCCGTGAGGGCCAGCTTCTTGGGAATGAGAAAATTGCGGGCGTACCCGTCGGAGACGTCGCGGACCTCGCCCCGACGCCCGACCTTGGCCACGTCGTCCAGCAGGATGACCTTCATCACGCGTCCTCTAGTCGGTGGCCACGTAGGGCAGCAGCGCCACGGTGCGGGCCCGTTTGACCGCATGGGTGAGCTGGCGCTGATGCCGGGCGCAGCTTCCCGAGATGCGCCGGGGAATGATCTTCCCGCGCTCGCTGATGTAGGACCTGAGCCGGCGCACGTCCTTGTAGTCGACCAGGTCGACTTTCTCCACGCAGAACTTGCAGACCTTGCGCCGGCCGAACCGCCGACGCTTGACGGGCTTCTGTGGGGTTGGAATCGCGTCTCCTCCCTGGGGCAGGGCCCGGGCCCTGCCGGTTCAGAACGGCACGTCGTCGTCGCTGCCGGCGCTCTCCTCGGCGAAGGCCGGGGCGGCGGCAGGCACGGCGGCGGGCACGCCTTTGGACCTGGACATGAACTGGACTCGCTCGGCTACGACCTCGGTGACCGTCCGCTTCTGCCCGTCCTTGCCTTCCCAATCCCGTGTCTGCAGCCGCCCCTCGACGAAGATCTGACTGCCCTTGTCGAGGTACTCGCCGCAGCTCTCGGCCTGCTTGCCCCACACGACCACCGTCACGAAGCAGGCCTCCTCGCGCTTCTCGCCGCTCTGGGTCGTGTAGTTGCGGTTGACGGCCATGCGGAGATCCGACACGGCGGTCCCAGTTGGCGTGTAACGCAACTCCGGGGGACGGGTCAGGTTGCCGATCAGCAGTACTCTGTTGAGGCTCGCCATCAGCCGACCTCCTCGAGAACCTCCTGCGGTGGTTTCGCCGGCCGAGCCCGCTTCCGGATGGGCACGCGAGTCGAGAGGAAACGCAGGACCTTCTCGTTGAGACGCAGCTGCCGCTCGAACTCCTTGATCATCGCCGGCTCCGCGTTGACCGCGAGCACCCCGTAGGTGCCTTCCCGCTGCTTCCGGATGTCGTAGGCGAGGCGGCGCTTGCCCCAGTTCTCCACGTTGGTGACCTCGGCCCCCAGCCCCTTGATGAGATCGCTGAGCTGCACCAGCACTGCGGCGACTTCCTCATCGGTGGGTCGAGCATCGATGATCACGAGAATTTCATACGCCCGCAGACGTTTCACCCCCTCTCATGAGCGCCTTAGGCTATCAGACATCGTTTCGGGCAGCAAGGTCAACGTCCGAAAAACAGTACGGCCCGGGCCGGTTCCCCGACCCGGGCCGCCGCCCGCGCATCGCGCGGGCTCAAACTCACCCGAGCCTAGTACATGTCCCCGTGCGGCATCGCGGGCGCGGCCGCCGGCCTGTCTTCGGGAATGTCCGTGATGAGCGCCTCCGTCGTGAGCAGCAGCGAGGCAATGGACGCCGCGTTCTGCAGGGCGACGCGCTCGACCTTGGTGGGATCGATCACGCCGGCCTGAAGCATGTCGACGTGCTGCATGGTCTCGGCATCGAAGCCGCGGGTGGCGACGGTGTCGGCCTTGACCTTCTCTACCACGACACTACCCTCGAGCCCGGCATTCTCCACGATCTGTCTGATGGGCTCCTCGCAGGCGCGCCTGACGATCGCGGCGCCCACCTTCTCGTCTCCCTCCAGCCTGACGCTGTCGATCGACTTGGCCGCCCGGAGCAGGGCCACGCCGCCGCCGGGCACGATCCCCTCTTCGACGGCTGCCCGCGTGGCGTTGAGAGCGTCTTCCACGCGCGCCTTCTTCTCCTTCATGGCCGTCTCGGTCGCGGCGCCGACCTTGATCACGGCCACGCCGCCGGCCAGCTTGGCCAGCCGCTCCTGCAGTTTCTCGCGGTCGTAGTCGCTGGTGGTCTCATCGATCTGAGCGCGGATCTGCTTGATACGACCTTCGATGGCCGACTGCTTGCCGGCGCCCTCGACGATCGTCGTGTTGTCCTTGTCCACCTTCACCTTCTTGGCCTTCCCGAGGTCGTCCAGCTTGATGTTCTCCAGCTTGATCCCGAGGTCCTCGGTGATGGCCTTGCCTCCGGTGAGGATGGCGATGTCCTCCAGCATGGCCTTGCGGCGGTCGCCGAACCCCGGCGCCTTCACACTCGCGCACTGCAGGGTGCCGCGGAGCTTGTTGACCACGAGCGTGGCCAGGGCCTCACCCTCGATATCCTCGGCGATGATGAGCAGGGGTCGGCCGGCCCGGGCCACCTGCTCCAGCAGGGGCAGCATGTCCTTCATCACGCTGATCTTCTTCTCGTGGATCAGGATGAGGGCGTCCTCGAGCACGACCTCCATGCGCTCCGCGTCGGTCACGAAGTAGGGCGACAAGTAGCCACGATCGAACTGCATGCCCTCGACCACGTCGAGCACGGTGTCGGCGGACTTGGACTCCTCGACCGTGATCACGCCGTCCTTGCCCACCTTCTCCATGGCTTCGGCGATCAGGTTGCCGATGGTCTTGTCGTTGTTGGCCGCGATGGTGGCGACCTGCGAGATCTCCTTCTTGTCCTTCGTGGACTTGGAGAGCTTCTTCAGCTCTTCGGTCACCGCGTCCACGGCCTGCTCGATGCCGCGCTTGAGCCCCATGGGGTTGGCGCCGGCCGTCACGTTCCGTAGACCCTCTCTGAAAATCGCCTGGGCCAGCACCGTGGCCGTCGTCGTGCCGTCACCGGCCACGTCAGAGGTCTTCGAAGCGACCTCCTTGAGCATCTGGGCCCCCATGTCCTCGTAGGGGTCCTTGAGCTCGATCTCCTTGGCGACGGTCACGCCGTCCTTCGTGATGGTGGGGCTGCCGAATTTCTTGTCGATGACCACGTTGCGGCCCTTGGGCCCCAACGTCGCCTTCACGGCTTCGGCCATGATATTGACACCCCGGAGCAGAGCTGACCGGGCCTCTTCGTCGAACTTCAGCTGCTTGGGCATCTGTCACGTCCCTCCTTGGCGATGGTTACTCGAGGATGGCGAGGACGTCCTCCTCGCGCAGGATCAGGTATTCCTTGTCGTCGATCTTCACTTCCGAGCCCGAGTACTTGCCGAACAGGATCCGGTCGCCGGCCTTGACGTCGAGCGGGATCTTCTTGCCGTCCTCGCTGACCTTGCCGTTGCCGGCGGCCACGACCTTGCCCTCCTGGGGCTTTTCCTTGGCCGTATCGGGGATGATGATTCCGCCCCGGCGGACCTCCTGTTCCTCGAGCCGCTCCACCAGGATGCGGTCATGCAGCGGACGAATCTTCATAACCCTCTTCGCCTCCTTGTTATGGTGCTGGACAGTGTTCATTGGCTTCCCGGCTGTGCGCGTTGCTGGGCGCTTGGTGGCCACGATCGCCTCCGGCTATCTATTAGCACTCCCCGAGAGCGAGTGCTAATATAGCGGCGCCGCTGGGCCTGTTCAAGTCAAAAATTTGAGGCCACAGAATGCCAAAAAGTCTATTGATATCAAACGTTTTACCTGAAGATGCCCGGCGGCTGATCCCGACCGAGTTCGACGTCGACTACAACCCAGGAGACCAGCCCTTCTCCAAGGCGGAGCTGATCCGACGGCTGCAGGGCAGGGCCGGCCTCATCTGCCACATCATCTCGACCGTCGACGACGAAGTCCTGGGGGCGGCTCCCACGCTCAAGGTGGTGGCTAACGTCGCCGTGGGCTACAACAACATCGACCTGCCCGCCGCCCGGCGGCGAGGCATCGTCGTCACCAACACCCCCGACGTCCTCACGGAGACGACGGCCGACTTCGCCTGGACCCTGCTCATGGCCGCGGCCCGGCGGGCGATCGAGGCCGACCACTACGCGCGCTCGGGTCAGTGGAAGGCCTGGAAGTGGGACCTACTCTGGGGCCTGGACGTGCACGGCAAGACGCTCGGCGTCCTGGGCTTCGGCCGCATCGGGCGGGCGGTGGCCCGGCGGGCCCGGGGCTTCGAGATGCGCGTCCTGTATCACGACGCCCTGCGCGCGGACGCCGCCGCCG
>JBOHPM010000255.1:0-5218 GCA_050731715.1 Candidatus Rokuibacteriota bacterium | reverse complement strand
CTCTCGGAGCGGCGTGGCGGCGGTGGTGTTCGCGATTGATCATCTCGACGGCCGCGTGCCCGGCTTTCACCGCGGGTGGCCTGCTCTCGGCGCGCGGGGCTCCGCACGCCCGCTCTGGGCGCTCGACGTCGCCGTCAGATCCGGGCGGCGGTCGAGCCAGGGGGTGGCCTGCTCGTAGGCGTGCGCGGCGCGGAGCACCGTCGCTTCCTCGAGCGGACGGCCGATGAGCTGCAGGCCGATCGGCAGCCCGTCGCGGCTGAAGCCGCAGCGCAGCGACACGGCCGGGATGCCGGCCAGATTGCCGGGGACGGTGAAGACATCGTTGAGGTACATCGAGAGCGGATCTTCCTTCTCGCCGTGCTTGAAGGCGACGTTCGGGGTCGTGGGGGCCGCGATCAGATCGACGTTGGCGAAGGCCGCCTCGAAGTCGCGGCGGACCAGCGTGCGAACCTTCTGGGCCCGCCCGTAGTAGGCGTCGTAATAGCCGGCCGACAGCGCATAGGTGCCGAGCATGATACGGCGCTTGACCTCGGGGCCGAACCCGGCTGCGCGCGTCCGACCGGACATCTCGATCAAGTCCCGGCCCGGGACCCGCAGCCCGTACCTCACGCCGTCGTAGCGGGCCAGGTTCGACGACGCCTCGGCCGGGGCCAGGATGTAGTAGACGGCGATCCCGTAGTCGGTATTGGGTAGGGAGATCTCTTCCGTGATCGCGCCCAGATCACGCAGCACGGCGATCGCCTCCCGCACGCCGCGGGCGACGTCCGGATCGACGCCCTCGTTGAAGTACTCGCGCGGCACGCCGAGGCGAAGGCCCCGGGCGCCGCCCTCGAGGGTGGCGGTGTAGTCGGGAACGGGCGCCACCAGCGACGTGGCGTCGCGCCGGTCGTGGCCGGCGATGACGCCGAGCAGCAGCGCACAGTCGCGGACGTCCTTGGCGAATGGGCCCACCTGGTCGAGCGACGAGGCAAAGGCCACGAGGCCGTAGCGGGAGACGCGACCGTAGGTCGGCTTGAAGCCGACCAGCCCGCAAAAGGCCGCCGGCTGTCGAATGGAGCCGCCGGTGTCGGTCCCCAGGGCCACCGCGGCCAGATCGGCCGCCACCGCCGCCGCTGACCCGCCGGAGGAACCGCCCGGCACCCGGGCCAGATCCCAGGGGTTCCGGGTCGGCTTGAACGCCGAGTGCTCCGTGGACGAGCCCATGGCGAACTCGTCCATGTTGGTCTTGCCCAGGATCACGGCGCCGGCCGCGCGCACCCGCGCCACCGTCGTGGCGTCATAGGGCGGTACGAACGCTTCGAGGATCCGCGAGCCGCACGTCGTCCGCACCCCGAGCGTGCAGAGAACGTCCTTCACGGCAACCGGCACGCCGTCCAGGGGGCCGAGCGGCGCGCGCGCCCGGTAGCGGGCATCGGCGGCCCGCGCCGCGGCCACGGCGGCGTCTCGGGTGACGGTAAGATAGGCGCCCAGGTCACGGTCGAGGTGCTCGATACGAGCCAGGTAGGCCTCGACGGCCTCGGTGGGCGTCGCCGCGCCCCGTCGATAGGCGTCGGTCAGCGCGTGGGCCGTGAGCCGCGTGAGATCCGCCGTCATGCGCTCAATCCTCGATGATGCGGGGCACCCGGAAGGACTCGCCGGACCGGTCGGGGGCGTTGCCCATCATCGCCTCGCGGTCGAACGGGGACTCCACACCGTCCTCGCGCATCACATTGACGAGAGGCACCGCATGGGACGTCGGCTCCACGTCGTCCACGTCCACCGCCCTCAGCTTGTCGATGTAGTGGAGGATGGCGGCCAGCTCCCCACGCATCCGCTCGAGCTCGGCCTCGCTGAGGGCCAGACGAGCCAGGCGCGCCACGTGCTCCACGTCCTTGCGGTCGATCATGTCCTCAGAGCTCCTCCAGGTGCGCGTACTGCCAGGACAGGCGCTTGCGCCCGACGCTGGCGAAGCGCACGGTCACCAGGACGTCGCTCCCCTCCTTCTCGACCCCGACCACCATGCCTTCGCCCCAGCGAGCGTGCCTCACTTTGGCCCCCACCCGGAGCGGCAGCTCGTCGTCCACCGAGGTCGTCGGCTCCTCGCCGGCCGGCCGCGGCCCGGGCTCGGCGCGCGCGTTCAGCGCGGCGAGCTCCGTCTCCGGCATCTCCCGAAGGAAGCGGGAGGGCTCACCCACGCCGTAGCCGTGAATCCGCCGGTGCAGGGCCCAGGTGAGACAGAGCCGCTCGCGGGCGCGCGTAAGACCAACATAGCAGAGACGACGCTCCTCCTCGATCTCCTCGGGATCGCTCAGGGAGCGCGCGTGAGGGAAGACGCCTTCCTCCATTCCGGTCAGGAAGACCACCGGAAACTCCAGCCCCTTGGCCGCGTGCAGCGTCATCAGCGTGACTCGGGACTGGCCCTGTTCCCACTCGTCGACGTCGCTCATCAGCGCGACGCTGTCGAGAAAGCCGGCCAGGGTCGGCTCGGCCTCGGTCACGGTGTAGTCTTCGGCGGCCGCCACGAGCTCTTCCAGGTTCTCCAGCCGGGCCTCGGCTTCCGGCGAGCGCTCGTGCTTGAGGAAGTCCCGGTAGCCGGAGGCATCGAGCACGGCATCGATGAAGGCCGGCGGCGGGACTCGGTCCCGCTGGGCGGCCAGACGGGGGACCAGAGCCGCGAACTCCTCGAGCGACTTCCGGGCGCGCCCGCGGACGTCGAGCGGCGGGCGAGCGGCCAGGCTCAGCAAGGGCGCGCCCGCTCGCGCGGCCTCCTCGTCCAGCCTGGCCAGCGTGGTGTGGCCGATGCCCCGTGTGGGCGCTTGCACCGCGCGGCGGAAGGCCACGTCGTCGCCGGGGTTCAGGGTGAGGCGAAGATACGCCAGCGTGTCCTTGATCTCCTTGCGCTCGTAGAATCGCACGCTGCCCACGATGGCATAGGGAATCCGGGCCCGGCGGAGCGCGTCCTCGAGCACGCGCGACTGGGCGTTGGTCCGATAGAAGACGGCCACCCCGTCCCAGGACACCGCCTCGGTCCGCAGCCCGAGGATGGCCTGGGCCACGAAGTTAGCCTCCTCGTGCTCGTCCCAGGCGCGGTAGACCCGGGCCTTCTCGCCCTCGGGATTCATCGTCCAGAGCCCCTTGTCCTTGCGCTGGACGTTGTGGGCAATGACGGCCGAAGCCAGTGCCAGCACGCGCTGGGTGGAGCGGTAGTTCTGCTCGAGACGCACGACGCGGGTGCCGGGAAAATCGTGCTCGAACTCCAGGATGTTACGGATGTCCGCTCCCCTCCATCGGTAGATCGATTGATCTCCGTCGCCCACAACGCAGATGTTCCGGTGCTCGTCCGTGAGCAGACGGATGATCTTGTACTGGGCCCGGTTGGTGTCCTGGTACTCGTCGACCAGCACGTGGCGCCAGAGGCCGCGGTACCAGGCCAGCACCTCGGGGACCTCCTCGAGCAACCGTCCGGCGAGCAGCAGCAGGTCGTCGAAGTCCACCGCGCCGACCTCCCGCAGTCGCTTCTCGTAGCGGGAGTAGACCAGGGCGGCTTTCTGCTCCCACGGGCCCCGGGCGTCGCGCAGGGCCTCGGCCACGGTCACCATCTGGTTCTTGAGATAGGAGATGCGATGCACGGCGGTGGCCGGCGTGAAGGCGCGGTCGGCGAGCTCGCCTTCCTTCATGCACTCCTTGACCAGCGCCAGCCGGTCGTCCTCGTCATAGATGACGAAGTGCGCGGGCAGCGCGATGAAGGAGCCGTGCCGGCGCAGGATGCGCACGCAGGCCGAGTGGAAGGTGGCGATGAGCGGCGCCTTGAGGCCGACGGGCAGGAGCAGGTCGTCCACCCGGCGCGCCATCTCCTCGGCGGCCTTGTTCGTGAAGGTGACGGCCACCACGTTCCGGGGTGAGACGCCCTGGACCCCGATCAGCCAGGCAATCCGATAGGCGATGACCCGGGTCTTGCCGCTGCCGGCGCCGGCCAGGACCAGGAGGGGCCCGTCGCCCGCGGTGACGGCCTCACGTTGGGCGGGGTTCAGATCGTCGAGGATACGCTCGAGGGCGACGGGCACCGAGAAATTGTACTCCCCAGGAGCTTCGTGAGTCCGAATCAGACGACGACGACCCTCGCCCGATGCCCGGGAGCCGACGCCAGACGCTTGTCTCTGGTCACCAGAGGCGCGGCAAGAGCTTCGGCCAGGGCGATATAGGCAGCGTCGTACGCCGTGACATTGCTCCGCAACTCCCAGATCCTCAGCAGAAACAGGTCATGGGGATAGCGGAACAGCGGAAGGTCGGCCAGGTCATCGAGCGCTTGCCGGCCCCGGGCGGGATCGAGCTCACCAGCTCGCGCGTAGCGTCGTAGCACCTGCGCGATCTCTACGTCCAGCAGGTGGGGCGCGTGAAGCGTTTCGTTCGGGGCGAACAACCGCTCGGCGACCCGAGCGCTCCCCCGGGTGTTGAGCAACACCTCGAGCAGGGCCGAGGTGTCGACCACGATCACCGACTGTCTCGCTCGGCTCTGACCGCCCTGGCCAGCGGAACCCGGGGCCGAACCGGCGGCCGGCCGGCGAGGCGCTGGCGCAACTCCGCGATCGTGGGCCGCTCGGCGATGCGCCGAATCTCTTCGAGCAGGTAGTCGGACAGTGAGAGCCCGGCCAGGGCGGCCCGGGCCTTGAGCTGGCGGTGGATGTCGTCGGGAACATGGCGGAGCTGTATCATGCTCGACATGGCAACACGCTAGCTGCATGTGGAGCACATGTCAAGCAGCTCGGCCACTACACCCGGTCCCTCCGGGCCCTCGCCGCGTTACTCCACGGTCACCGACTTGGCGAGGTTGCGGGGCTGGTCGACGTCGCAGCCTCGACGGACGGCGATGTGGTAGGCCAGCAGCTGCAGGGGCACGACGGTGAGGATGGGAGCCATCAGGTCGGCGGCCGCCGGCACCTCGATGATGTGTTGGGCTTTGGCCGACACCAGCCGGTCGCCCTTCTGCACCACCGCGATCACCTGGCCTTCGCGAGCCCGAACTTCTTCGATGTTGCCCAGCATGCGCTCGTAGGAGCCGTCGCGGGGCGCCAGGGCCACCACGGGCAGGCCGTCGTCGATGAGGGCGATGGGGCCGTGCTTCATCTCGCCGCCGGCATACCCCTCGGCGTGGATGTAGGAGATCTCCTTGAGCTTGAGCGCGCCCTCCAGCGCGATCGGATACTGCAGCCCCCGACCCAGGTAGAGGAAGTCGCGGGCG
>JBOHPM010000254.1:0-5293 GCA_050731715.1 Candidatus Rokuibacteriota bacterium | reverse complement strand
ACAGCACGCGCGGCCAAGTCGGCATCTACGGGACCCCCAGGCACCCGCTCGTCGACACCGCAACCGAGGCGCGAGGCGCATAACGCCGAGGGGCAGAAACCAGTCCCTGCCGGCTCGAGAGGAGCGCAATCCATGAGCCAGATCACCACGGACAATGCGACCTACTACTACGCGAACGGTCAGCGCATCCCGCTGGTGCGGGATCCCGAAGCCTACGCGGTGAGGTTCCGTGGAGGCGAGAAGTCGGACTCCACGAGCTTGTCCGACGAGGCGCGTACGCTGCTTCGTCGGAACTCGGAACACCTAGGTTTCGTGCCCAACCACAATCTGCAGATCTACCGTCTCGTGGCAGCGCCGTCGCCCGACGCTCCGGCCGCGGCGCCCCACAGCCCGGGACCGCCCCCACGGTCCGGAACGGGCCGCGAAGAAGTCGATCGGCCGCCGTCGTCGGCCGCACCGGCGACCCCCGCGTGGGCCTATGTCGGTCACATCACGCAGCTGGTCGACCGGCTGGGAGCGGAGCCGGTCATTGAGTTCGCGGCGCCGGTGTTCCGGCGGGGGCCGGCCGGCGACATGATGCTCGTGACGCGGCAGTTCGTGGCTCAGTTCAAGCCCGACGTGTCTCGCGCGCAGATCGATGAGCTGAACGCTCGTTACGACGTGCGCATCGTGAGCTCGCTGGACTTCGCGCAGAACGGGTACTTGCTCGAGGCGCCGGCGGCTGATGGGCCGACCGGCCCGGTCGCGCTGGGGAACATCTATTATGAGTCCGGGCTGACCGAGTTTGCACACCCCGATCTGATCACCAGACGGTACTGGCGGACGGCGGCGCCCGTCACGAGCGCCTACTCCGTGGCCGAGTCTGTTCCGCGGGTCGAGACCGCCGTGGATCTCGACCGGGACGCGCGCAACGTCTACCAGAGCCAGCAGTGGCATCTGACGAGCGCGAACGTGCCCGACGCCTGGAACCTCACCCGCGGACGATCCGACATCAAGGTATGCATTCTCGACGACGGCGTCGACGTTGGCCATGCGGAGTTCTCGAGCAAGGTCGTCGCGCAGTTCGATTTCTTCAACAACTCCTCTGACGCGCGGCCGAAGGGCGTTCACGACAATCACGGGACGGCCTGTGCCGGTGTGGCCACCGCGGCCGGCGCCAAGGCGCTTGGCGCGGCGCCGGGCTGCAGCCTCATCGCGGCCTGCACGCCGGCATGGGGCGCCGCCAGCGACGAAGCCCGGATGTTCAAGTGGGCGGCCGATGAAGGCGCGGATGTCATCAGTTGCAGCTGGGGGCCTCCCGACGGCACGGGCTCCGTCGATCCGCTGCCGGATCTGACCCGGGCCGCGATTCGCTACTGCGTGACGCAGGGGCGGGACGGCAAGGGCTGCACGGTGCTGTTCGCGGCCGGCAACGGCAACGAATCGGTGAGCAACGATGGGTATGCGGCCAACCCCGACGTCGTGGCCATCGCCGCATGCACGGATGCCGATACGCGCGCTAGCTACAGCGACTTCGGCCCCGAGGTCAGCATCTGTGCGCCGTCCAACGGCGGCTCGAAGGCCATCCTCACGGCAGATCGCCGCGGCGCCGACGGCTACAACAAGACGCATCCGGGCCCGGATGACCCGACCAAGCCGTGGCTAAGCGATCCGTTTGCCGATCTCGATTACACGAGCACATTTGGCGGCACGTCGTCTTCCACGCCGCTCGTGGCGGGCATCGTCGGGCTCATGCTGTCGGTGAATCCGGACCTGACGCCGACACAGGTGCGGCAGTGTCTTCAGAATACGGCGACGAAGATCGGGCCGTCGAGCTCGTACGACTCGCGCGGCCACAGCCCGCAGTTCGGCTTTGGCAAGGTAAACGCCGGTGCCGCGGTACGGGAGGCGCAACGCCTGCGGGGCGGGGCGCCGGCGACAGGGACGCCAACGATCACGGCCATCCAGCAAACCGTGCAGCGTTCGGGGCCGCCGCCGAGCTTCAGCGTCGATCCGAGCCCGAACACCCACTATGCGATCGAGATCGCAGCGCGACCCGAGTTGCTGGACGCCGAGTCCGGGCAGCCGGCTAGCGAGTACTACGCCTCTTGGGAGGACTCACCCTTCATGTCTGCCACAACCTACACGCTGCAGCAGGCGGCGTGGGATCGCATCAAGAACAACGCACGACTCTACTATCGTGCGTGGACGAGCTCGAGTGCGACAGCCTGGGTGGACGCGATCGCCACGACCGGCTCGGCCGGTGGAGCCGGTGCCGCGTTCATCCAGATCGCGGAACCGGGGACGCCGGGGACGACCGAAGGCCCCACCATGAGCGGTCCGGCGGCGGCGGCTCGGTCCGGCGCCCCGCCCACCTTCACGATCGACCCGCGTCCCAACTCGCATTACGCCGTCGAGTTCGCTGCACGTCCGGAGCTACTCGACGCGGACTCGGGGCAACCGCCCAGCGAGTACTACGCCTCGTGGGAGGACTCGCCGTTCATGTCGGCGAGCACGTACCAGTTGCCGCAGGCGGTGTGGAACCGGATCAAGGGCAACGCCAGCCTGCACTACCGCGCCTGGACGACTTCGAGCGCCACGGCATGGACGAACACACGCCCGACCGCTGAATCGGGAGCGGACGCCCGCAGCCTCGAGATCACGGGGGCGGGCGGGGGGACAAGCTCGGGAACCCGCACCGTCACGTTCCCCAGCGGTCTCACCCTGAACGTCGTCGACGGCGACATGCAAGGGGGAGTCGATTACAGCGATCCTGAAGCGTCAGGGGTGCCGCTCCTCTCCGTCGCCGGGCGTGGCGACGAGCGTCTCTCGGCCTCGTTTCTCGTCAGCGAACTGGCGGGGCGAAACGCGGCATTCGCAAGGATCGACGTCGCACTCGTCGAAGCCCTGCAGAGCTTTCGCGATCGCGTGGGGGCGGGAGTGACCGTCCTGTCCGGCTATCGGCATCCCGCGCAGGACAGCCAAGCGCGCGGGCTTGCCGGTAATGGTCACGTATCCGGCCAGACCGCTCACGTCCGCGTGCCGGGGCGGTTGGCGCGGGATCTCGCGCGCATCGCGCTGGGAACGCTCGGGTGCCAGATCGGCATCGGTCTCGGGCCCAACAGCTCGATCGAGATCGATGTGCGAGGATCACTCGCGACATGGGTCCTGCCCGGCTCGGCCTGGACTGCCGATCAGTGGGAGGAATTCATAGCTGGCATCTGCCCCATGGATCGGAGCCGTAGCGCCGGCAGACGGGCGGGAGGGCGGTCTGACGTGAGCGGAGCTGTCGATCCGCTCACTGGCCACGTGGTCGACCCGAAACCGGAAATCGCCGGGCCGGAGACGGCCAACACCGCCGGCCCGGCGCCAGAATTCCGAATCGTGCCCGGTCGCAACAGTTACTTCGCCGTCGCAGTCGCTGTTGACCCGTCCGATCTTGACGGTAGCCGTGATCGGGAGGACCTCCCGATCACCCGCTTCTACGGGTCTTGGTTGGAAGGCCTGCAAGCCGTGGAGGGCGCATCGACGACCTACACGCTGCCGCAGGACGTCTGGCAGCAGATTGGCCCCGCGGCGCTCGAGCGTAGCGGACGCCTGTACTACCGTCTGATCACCACATCCGCGCCCGAACCGACCTGGCCCGACATGGCGGTGTCGCTGCCGGACGGCGAGTCCCAGCGGGCGCCCGGAATCGATCTGTGGTTCCGGCCCGACCGGTTCGCCCTGGGCGCTCGCGTGCGTCCCGAGGAAGCCCTCTGGCGCAACGCGACGGACTGACGGCCCGGCCCGCGGGAGGGCAGGACTGACCGAGTCCTGCCCTCCATCCACGGTCAGGCCGCGATCTGGCCACGATGCGGCAGCGAGGTGGTTGTCTGGGCGCGCGTGGCCAATTCGATCCAGCGCGCGCTGTCTTTCGCCTAAAGTGGGCCGGCGATGGGTTGTCCCTGCTTATCGGACAGGCTCGAGGCAAGGGCGACTGGCACGTGAGCCCAGGGGCGAGGGCGGCGATCCGGTCCTGAATCTCACGCAGCGTCATGGCCCCGCCCTCGTCCCTGCTCGGCCTCGTCTCAAATTGCCTTCGGCCTGTTCGCGCGATCAACTCCTCGCGGGCCCCCGTATCGTCGGCGACGTTCTTCGCCGTGAGGGCGATGCTATGGGACGAAAGGAACTCTTTCGCCGCGTAACAAGACTGTCAGGTTGAGGACCAGTAGACGGTGATCTGGTGAGTCGCCACGTTAGTCTCCCGTGAGCAGGCCTCCGAAAACCCAGTGGCCGAGTTTGAACGCCTCAGTGACGGTTGCTCCAGCGCCCTCAGTCGCCGGATTCGCTTCTTGCCACGCTCTCAGATGGTCTTCCGACCGGAAGAAGTTGATTGTCGTTCAGAGCGAGTCGGCGACCTTGCACCGCTCGTCGCCCCGCTGGCCGAACCAGACCATGATACCTTCGGCCTCCGGCCCCGGCCGGTCTGGTGTCGCGGAAAACTCAAGAGGATCGCCACAGTGATGGCACTGTGAGCTGATTTCCATAGGCTCTCCGACCATGGGCGCGATGCCGAGCGCGTCCAACGCGCAGCAGGCGTAGCGCTCGCGTCCGCCTGACAGGCGCAGACGAAACGGCGTAGGCGCGGCCGAGAACGGGTAAGCGATGTCGATTTGACCAGCGCGCACCCGAATCAGGTCCTCATCATCGAGTGCCACCAGGGCATCGTGGATCATCCCCACATGGCCATCAGGTGAGGCCGCGATGACGTCCTCCACAGGGATCGGCCCGCCTTGCTCAAGGAAGGTCCGCAGGATCAGCCGGACAAGAGGCTGCTGACGGGCGGCCCAGCGAGCGGCCTGTCGCGCTAACGGATTCAGCGCCTTCAACTCTTCAGCTGTCAGGATTACGAGGTTTGCCAAGGTCGCCCTCCCTTCGCCCCTGTGATGAGGGTAAACTCTGTAGTAACTCCAGACTCAAGGACTATTTCGGAAGGGGAAGGGCATGGATGAAGTCCACGGGGACGAATATCGAAACGGTCCGCTACTACGAGCGGGTCGGGTTGCTACCCGCTCCGCCTCGGCCCTCTGTGCCATCTCAGTGTCCACCGCGAGCGTGCTGACTTCAGGGCCTTTCACCACGGACTGCTAGTACTACTGTGTCACAAAGCATCAGCCCGTCTCCGGCGGACGTCCACACGACCGGCACGGCAGTCGTTGAAGCAGCGCGCGCGCCAGGAGCTCGTAGGCCGTGGCGATCGAGGTGGGGACATGTCGTTCAGGTCGCACCGGGAGCGCCCCGCGGCGTGAAACCTTTGGGAAGGCGAGCGGGG
>JBOHPM010000253.1:0-5305 GCA_050731715.1 Candidatus Rokuibacteriota bacterium | reverse complement strand
CACGACGGGATCGCGAGCCAGCGGCGCGCCGTTCACGACGGTCGTGTTGGCGTGCTCCACGAGCTGGCCGAGCACCCGCTCCAGCGCCGGGGCCTTGTAGTAGCGGCCCCAGAAGCGGTCGGAGTCGAGGCCGTTGAGCAGCGCCTGGAAGCCCTGGCCCTCGGGGCCGAGCATGAGGTCCGCCGGCACGCGCACCTCGTCCAGGAAGACCTCGTAGTGGTAGACGTCGCCGGTGAGGCTGCGGATGGGCCGGATGTCCATGCCCGGCGTGCCGTTGGGGACGACGAACATGCTGAAGCCGTGGCTGCGGCGGGCCTCGCGGCTCGTGCGCGTGAACACGAGGCCGTGGGTGGCGATGCCAGCGTGGCTCGACCAGATCTTGTGGCCGCGGATGACCCAGGACTCGCCGTCGCGCCGGGCCTCGGTGGTGAGCGCGAGGAGATCGGAGCCGGCGCCGGGCTCGCTGTAGCCCTGCCAGAACGTCGCGTCGCCTCGGGCGATGGCGGGCAGGACCTCCCGGCGCAGCCGCTCGGTGCCGTACTCGATGATCGCGTCGGCCGTCTGCCAGCAGCCGGCCAGGGGACCGAACGGCGCCCCGGCCCGGGCCAGCTCCTCCAGCAGCACCAGCTTGAAGAACAGGGGGCGTTCGGCCCCGCCGAAGGCGCGCGGCCAGGTCATAGCCAGCCAGCCGCGCGCCCCCAGGGCTTGCAGGTACGCGCGGGAATGGGCGCCCGAGCCATAGCCGGCGTCCATGCCGTCGAGGGGGAACTGCGCGGCGGGATGCGCGGCCGCGAATCGGCGGACCTCGCCGCGGAAGGCCTGCTCGTCAGCGGTGAAGCCGAACTCCATGGCTACGCGAGCGCGAAGCCGTAGAGCCGGGCCGCGTTCTCGCAGACGATCTGGCGTCGCACGGCGGCGGGCAGGTGGCCGAGCTCGCGGTCGATATACTCCCGGGAGTCGGGCCAGACGCCATCGGGATGCGGGAAGTCCGAGCCCCACATGATCTTGGCCACGCCGAGCTCGTCCAGCAGCTTGATGCCGATCGGGTCGGTCTGGTACGTCGCCCAGCACTGGCGCCGCCAGTAGTCGCTGGGCGGCATCGTCAGGGCGAGGTCCTTGAACTGGTCCTCCCACTCGGCGTCCATACGCCAGAGCACGTAGGGGATCCAGCCGATGCCGGACTCCCCGAGCACCAGCCGGATCCGCGGGTAGCGCTCGAGCACCCCGCCGAAGACCATCGAGGTCAGGACGCTGGCCATGTGGAGCTGGAAGGCCGTGATGTTGACCGCGAAGGCCGCGCGCGCCACCGGCAGCTCGACGGCCGGTGCGTCAGGCAGCGTGGCCCGCGTGGGGTCGGAGCCGATGAGGACGATCTTGCGGATGTCCTCGGGCATGTAGCCCCCCACCGTGTGGAAGTGCAGGGGGAGCCCGGTAGCGTTGATGACCTCCCACAGCGGGTTCCAGTACGGGTCCCACAGCGGCTTGAGGTCGGGGGAGTTGGCGATGTCCAGGCCTCGCAGCGCGCCCCGCTTGGCCACGCGCTCCACCTCCACGATGGCGGCGTCGATCGGATTGTTGGGGATGGAGGCCAGGCCCCCGAAGCGCTCCGGGCGCGCCGAGCAGAAGTCCGCCAGCCAGACGTTGTAGATGCGCATGACCTCGACCGCCGCCTCGGGATCGTTGAGCCGGCTGCTGGCGCCGAGCACGCCGTAGAGCACCTCGGCCTGCACGCCGTCGCGGTCCTGGTCCTTGATGCGCAGATCGGGCTCGGTGAGCCGGCGGATGCCCCGCCGGCCGTCCGCGTAGAGCCCCGTGGAGGCCATGCGATCGGCGCGATGGATCTTGCCGGGAACGTACTGCCGCCCGGCCGCGCCCATCCCGTTCACGTGGCCGAGGTTGGCGCCCTTCTTCGTCGTCCACACGGGCCCGGCGGGCCCGTCGGTGACGTACGGCATGCGCTCGCGCAGCTCGGGCGTGGCCGTGGCCGTGAACAGGTCGGGCGGCAGCCAGCAGAGGTCCACGTGGCAGTCGGCGGAGATGAGCTCGTAGCGCATCGGCAGGCTCCTTGTCCCCAGGTCGGGGACCCGAGTATAGCGCCGCCCGGGCCCTCTTGCCCCGGGCGAGGGCGGGGGCCTAAGCTCTCGGCGTGGCCGACGACCCGAGCCTGCTCACCGACGTCACCGTCCTCGACTTCTCGCGCGTCCTGGCCGGCCCCTACTGCACGCGGCTGCTCGCCGACCTCGGCGCCCGCGTGATCAAGGTAGAGCGCCCGGCCGAGGGTGACGAGGTCCGCCGGGGCGCGTCGCAGCTGGAGGAGGGCCGGAACGACCAGAGCAGCTACTTCATCCGCCTGAACGTCGGCAAGCTGGGGGTGGCCATCGACCTCGGGCAGCCCGCGGGACGGGACGTCGCCTTCGATCTGGTCCGCATGGCCGACGTCGTCGTGGAGAACTTCGTCCCCGGCGTCATGGCCCGCCTCGGCTGCGACTACGCGACGCTCTCGGCGATCAAGCCGGACCTCGTCTACTGCTCCATCTCGGGCTTCGGCCAGACCGGGCCGCTGGCCTCCACGGCCGCCTTCGCCCACATCATCAGCGCCATGTCGGGGCTGATGGACCTGGAACGTGAGCCCGATCCGCAGCCCCGGGTGTCGTACCTGCAGGCCGCCGACGTCCTGGCCGGCACCCATGCGTTCGGCGCCATCCTGGCCGCGCTGCTGCGACGCGGGCGGACTGGCGCGGGCGCCTGGCTGGATGTGTCGATGCTCGAGTGTCTGGTGTCGGCCGAGGACGTGACGTACGGCAGCGTGCTGAACGGCGGGCCCGTCTGGCCCGGGCCACGCCCCGGAATGGTCGTGCACCGGATCGGCGAGCGCGACCTCGCCATGCAGACCGTCGGGGCCCCGCAGCTCTGGTCGCGGCTCCTCGGCCTCCTCGGGAAGCCCGGGCTGGCCGACGATCCCCGCTTCGCCACGCCGATAGCGCGACGCCAGAACTGGCCGGCGCTGCGGCAGATCATTGTCGAGTGGCTCGGCCGCTTCGCAACCGTGGACGAGGCCGTGCAGACGCTGACGCGGGCGCGCATTCCCGCTGTCCCCGTGCTGTCGCCCCAGGAGGTGATACAGCACCCGCACATGATCGCGCGCGGCGCCTTCGCCGACGTGGCGCATCCGGCCCGCGGACGCGTACGCGTCACGGCCACGCCGTTCCGGGTCGACGGGCAGGCGCCGGGACCTCGCGGGCCCGCGCCCCACCGGGTGGGGGAGCATACGCGCACCGTCCTCACCGAGCTCCTGGGCTACGCGCCGGAGCGGATCGAGGAGCTCCGCGCCAAAGGGGTGATCGAGACCGCGTAGGCTTCGTCCCCGCCATCGGGCCCGGGCCCGTTGACATCGCTCGGGGGCCGTCGGAATATTCCGTCGCCCGATCTAACCGCCGTGCTTCCAACGGCCAAGGAGGCCCCCGATGGCGCCCTCTCGTACTTCACTTGCGGCCCTCGTGTTCGCCGCGCTGCTCGTCACCGTGGCACTCGTGCTGTTGTCCCCGTGGACGGCCTCGGCCCAGGTCACGCATTCTGGCTCGTTCTCACTCACCTCGGACACTCCGCAGATCGCCGTCTACAAAGTGACGCAGCCGGAGAACGTGGTCTTGACAGTGTGCGTGGCGGCGGGATCGACGGCCGTGGACGTGCTCGGGGATGGCAATCCCGCCGGCTTTGGGCTCGTCTCGACGCAGGGCTGCAAGACGCGGCGCATGCTCGGGATCAGCAAGATTACGGTCTCGATGGCCGAGGTTGTAAACAATGCGAGCATCGGGACGTATTCGCTCAGCGTCACTTTGCCGTAGGGCTCGCTAGAGCGAGCTCGGAAGCCAGCGGCCGCACACGAGGTGTAAGGCTTGGCTTCTTGACCGTGTAAAGTTTCGCGTCGCCTCAGTCCTTCAGCCCCGAGAAGGCCCCCCGAACGAAGGCGCGCTGGAAGCACAGGAAATCGACGAGCTCCACGCCCAGGGGGCCATCAAGATCCGGTAGGCACGCGGGGCCCGGTCATCTCACGGTCCGACCTCGTCCAGCAGCGCCTTGGCCGCGCGCAGGTCGTGGGTCTCGAAGCCCTCGGTGAACCAGCCGTAGACGTCGACGAGCGCCCGGCGCGCATCGTCGCGCCGACCCTGGTCGTGCCACAGGCGGGCCAGGCTCGTCGCGGCGCGCAGCTCCAGCGACTTGAGCTCCTGGCGGCGCGCGAGATCGATCGCCCGCTGGAAGCAGCGTGCGGCGTCGGGACCCTCGGGGGCGATGCGCCGCCGCAACTCGCCTTCCACCCGGTAGACCTCGGAGCCCAGGAAGCCGGCGGTCTCGGGGTCGCCGAGCTCGGTCAGCACCTCGAGCCCCTGCTCGGGCGCATCGGCCTCGCCGTACAGTGCGGCGATGATGCAGCCGCTCATCACGTGACGCCACGTTCGCCAGGACGCCAGGGACTCCCGCTCGCTCCTGAGCGCGTCCAGCGTCGCCACGTCGGAAGGCTCATCGCGGATCGCGTTGAGGAGGACCGCGACATCGGTGGCCCGGCCGGGGAAGCCGTGGGCCTCGATGATGGCCAGACATCGCTCCCCGGCGGCGCGGACGGCCAGCCGATCGCCGCGGAGGTACAGGATCGCGGTCACGAACGCCAGCGTCAGGGTGGACGTCATCGCGTGGCCCAGCGTCTCGGCCAGGCGCGTGGCCTCGCGCGCCGTGGCGAGGGCCCGCTCGGGGTAGCCGAGGCCCCAGTGGCTCAGGGCCAGGAAATATCGAGAGCAGGTACCGGGGTCGTGGCCGCCGTACAGCGAGGCGATGGAGCCGTGGCGCTCGCGGTCATACAGCGCGATGCCGCGTTCGAGGTGAAACAGGGCCTGGCGCACCTCGCCCATGGAGACGAGCGTGGGCCACAGGGCGTGGTGGGCCTCGAGGAGCTGTGCGCTGTCGTTTCCCCGCCTGGCCGTTTCGAGCAAGCGCTCGCCGGCCTTCACGGCGGGCGTGTAATGGCCTCGCGTGAACTGGACGTACCAGAGCCCCCACAGTACGAGGAAGCGGCGGGCGGAATCGTCCAGCCGCTCCACCAGGTCCAGGGCGTCCCGATATGACGCCTCCACGACCGGCGACGACGGTCCGTGCACCGCGATGAGGGGAGTGCCGAGCGCGATGCGTACGTCGAGGGCGGTGGACAGGGTCTCCCGCGTCTCGGGAAGCTCGGCGAGGAGGGCCAGGCCACGCTTCAGGAAGTCGATGGCCTCCCGGTTCGCGGAGCGCGCAGCAGCCTTCGTCCCCGCCT
>JBOHPM010000252.1:0-5372 GCA_050731715.1 Candidatus Rokuibacteriota bacterium | reverse complement strand
ACGTAGATGAGCTGGGCACAGCCCACGGCGCAGTACGGGCAGACGCCGGGAACGACCTTGGCCTCCTTGATCCTCAGCACGGTGGCCGCGGCCTCCACCGGCCGGAGATCGATCCCCTGGCCCGCAATGAGCGCGCCGCCCGCGCCCGCCCCGTACGCGAGGAAGTCTCGTCGCGACAGACTCATAGAGACACTCCTTGTGCCAGGCCCGGCCGGTGCACAGGCGTGTCCCCGGGGGTGACGGGGCAACGAGGGGCCAGCGCCCGGCCGCGCTCAGGCCTCAGGACTGGCGATCTCTTCCCGCGCCCGGCGCCGCACGATGATCGTGTCCGCGCGGCCATTGGCAGGCTCGACCTCGATGATGTCCCGGGGGTTCAGCGTCTCGAACCTCATCGGTAGCCGCTCGGTGATCCGTCATCTCCGATCCCTCCTCGTCAGAGAGCCGGTCATGACTCGTCAGCGGCACTCTACGGTTCGCCGGAACGCCTTGTCAAGGTGATCGGCTCACTCACGCCCCGCTCCCGCGGCCTCGGGCAGAAGGAGCCCGTCGCCGGCATAGAGGTTGAGCCCGTCCTGGCGGACGTAGCCACAGACGGTGATCCCGAGCTGCTCGGCGAGGGCCACCGCCATCTCGGTCGGCGAGGTGCGAGAGGCGACGATGGGAGCGCCCATGCGCGAAGCTTTGAGCAGCATCTCCGACGAGATCCGCCCGGTCGACAGGAGGATTCGATCCTCGGTGGCGATGCCGCGCTGGAGCGCCTCGCCCTTGACCTTGTCCACGGCGTTGTGGCGGCCCACGTCCTCGGCGACGACGAGGAGTCGCTCGCCATCGGTGAGGGCGGCGCCGTGGATGCCGCGCGAGGTGCGGTAGTGGACGGCGGCGGCAAACAGGTCCTTCATCCGGGCCGCCAGGTCGGCGCCCCGGATGCGCATCGGGGAGGCCAGGCGGGGAAACAGGCGGTGGTCGATCCGAAACGTGATGCCACCGCCGCACCCGGAGGTGAGGATGCGCTCGGAGGGCAGCGTGACCGGGTGGGTCAGGGTCACGTCGGCCCGTCCGTCCACGGGCGACACGTCCAGGCCGGCGATCTCTTCCAGCCCCGTGATGACCTTCTCGATCCAGAGGTATCCCACGACCAGGGCCTCGAGCTTGATGGGGGAACAGAGGAGCGTGAGAAAGCGCTCGCCGTCGACGTAGATGGTCAGGGGCTGCTCCCGGACCACCTCGCCGGTGACCTCCTCGCTCCGCTCCCCGCGTACCCGCAGATACGTGCGCATGATCTAGGATTCTAGCAGCCCACTCCGCCCGCCGTCCGGCGAGGCCGGCTCAGGACAGGCGTAGGTGGACGAGCGTCGAGTGAATCGTCAGCGACAGCGCGACAGCGAGCGCGGACAGGAAGACCACCAGCCACAACAGGATCTCAGCCCAGCGCACGCTGGACAGCCGCTCGCCCAGGCGCCAGACCAGCAGCAGGAAGACGAGCGCGAGGGGTATGAGCGCAAGATCGATCGGGGTATGGGCGGTGACGAGCACCCAGTGCGCATCCGGGTAGTGCTGGGCCAACCACTCCGCCACGCCGGGGCGGGCCAGCCCGAGCAGCCAGTCGCCGAAGAGCGCATGGTAGAGCAGGAGCGGCAGTCCCAGGAGCCCCAGATAGGCGACCGTCATCGCCAGCTGCGCCGTCCTCCACCCTGACGCCAGCCCGGCGAGCGTCAACACATAGAAGAGCAGAGCGCTGCCGGCCGCCCACCCGATCACCAGCCCGACGACGGTGCCCAGAACCAGGAGGAACCCCCAGACCGGGTAGAGATCCTCGGCGATCAGGCCCCGGCCGGCGCCGAGGAGCGTGAACGTCGACGGACTGGCCGCCACGACCACGGCGAGCACGATGGCCGCGACGATCAGCGCGACCACTGCCGGGCCCGCCCGACGCGTCCACCCGGCCCGCAGGGCAACCGTCGGCTCGGTGGTCACGAGCTGGGATTCCGCCGGGCTCATCGCGTCTCCTTGGGAGCGAACGGGGCGAAGCCGCCCTGGCCGTCGCCACGGAGGGTCATCACCGAGTTGTGGCTGGCCGAGACCATGACCAGGTCCGGGCGCCCGTCGCGATCGAGGTCGGGCGCGGCGACGGCGATGATGTCTGCGCGCAGGGACAGCGGCGGTAGCGCCGTGAAGCCGCCTTTGCCGTCCCCCAGGAACGCGGTGTGCAGCTCACCACTCCGCGTGGAGACGAAGAGATCGGCAACCCCGTCGCCGTTGAAGTCCGCGGTGGTCAGTCCGTGAGGGTTCGCGCTGGTCGGCAGCGTGCCCGCCTTGGTCAGGCCGCCCCGGCCGTCGCCCAGGTAGATGACCACGGTGTCGTCACCGGCACACGCCACGGCGAGGTCCTGGCGGCCGTCGCGGTTCCAATCTCCCACCGCCACGTAGTGAGGGAACCGCGACGTGGGCACCTCGCGGGGATCCGCGAAGCCTCCGTCGGAGCGACCGAGGAAGACGGCGAGCGTGTGGCGGGCGAAGCTGCCCACGATCAGGTCGCTGATGCCGTCGCCGTCGAGGTCCGCCCTGGTCACGATGTGGGGCGCTCGGCCCACCGGGTAGCTGGGCCCGGTCCGGAACCGGCCGCCCGTGTTCTCGAGGACGAGGACGCGCGATTCGCGGGGCTGGACGACGGCCAGATCCATCCGGCCATCGCGGTTGACGTCGAGGGCGACCAGCGACACGGGGCCCGACACGCCGGCGATTTCGTCGGGCCCGGTGAATCCGCCCCGGCCATCGCCCACGTAGAGACTCAGGCTGCCGCCGCCCGTGTTCGCGGTGACCAGGTCGAGCTTGCCGTCGCCGTTGAAGTCGGCGACCTCCACCCAGCTCGGCCCGATGCCCACGGGATAGGACTGGTTGTGGGCGAAGCCCCCTCGCCCGTTCCCGATCAGGACCGTCATCTTGCGCTGGGCGGCAGCCGGCACGACGACGTCGGGGACGCCATCGCCATTGAGGTCGGCCACCGCGATCGCGTGCGGGAAGAACCCCGTGGGTTCATCGTCGGCGCTCACGGACATCCCCGTGGCGATCAGCCCCATCGTGCCGAGAGCGAAAGCGAGCGTCAGCCACGACCTCGGTAAGCGGTTCATCGCGGCGGGCCGGCCCGGCTCAGCGCGCGCATGTAGGCGACGAGATCCCACACCTCCTCGTCGCTCAACTGGAAGCCGAAGGGCGGCATGAATCGGGTACGCTCGACAGCCTCACCGCCGTCCTTGACGATGGCGAACAGGTAGGCATCCGAGCGCTGCGGCGTCACCTGGGCGAGGTCGGGGACTGGCACCGGGGGCTGCGCGACCTTCTGGCTCCAGTCCCACCCCTGGCCGTGGCCGCCGTGGCAGAGCACGCATCGTTCGGCGTAGAGCTCCCGTCCCCGGCCGGCATCCCCGGGGGAAGCGGCCCGCGCCTCGCCCGTCACCAGCGCCAGGGCGAGCACCGCCGCGACAGCCAGCACCCCGCTCAGCCCCCCAGTCCCGTGATGGGTGGTAACCCTACGGGCCAGTGCTGGGGCGGCATCGGCAGCGGCGCCTTGAGGTCCCCGCCCCAGACGACGACGGCTCGCAAGATGAAGGCGCCGACGAGGACGGAGGCGAACTTCGCCACGGCCAGCCTCTCCGCGAGGACCTGGTTTCGGCGATCGACCAGGAACTCCGCGACCGTGAGGGCGATGGGCACGATGAAGCCGAGACCGATGACGCCGAGCCAGAACCACGAGGCGAGCGAGTCGCGGCGCTGGCCGCCGGCGATCACCACGTCGTCGTCGCCGCCCCGGACCAGCGCCCACGGGTACCCGGGACCGCCGGTCACGTACTGGTAGGCCAGGCGGCTCCCCATGGGAGCCATGAACCGGCCGTTCGGCGCCCATTCGGTCACCGACTTGTCGGGCGCCCGATCCTCCAGGAAGGTCATGAAGCGCCCCAGCTCCCACACCTCCACGACGAGCAGGACGAGCAGCGCCACGCCGAGCCAGCGTCGTGCCGTCACGGCCTCGTGGCGCAGGATCCAGGCGCCGACAACGGTGACGAGGCCCGCCGTGGCCACGCCGGTGGTGAGCCCGGACGTGAGAAACAGTTGAGGCAGGTAGCGGCCCGACCAGAGCGGCACGTACCCGGCGCCGCTCAGCAGCAACCCGGTGTAGAAGGCGAGCAGCCCGCCGAGCGGGATGAGGACGACGGCGAGCACCCGGCGCAGCCCGGGCATCACGCGGAAATACCAGAGCGCGGCGTAGGCGAACGCGACGGCGGCAGCGGCACCCACCACCCAGCCGCCGCGGGTCATCCAGGAGTTGTAGTTGGTGAAAAAGATCGGAAAGCCCAGGCCGCGCTCGGGCTTGCCGAGATGGACGGTGAGGAGAAAGCCGGCCACGCCAAGGGTGACGAGCGCGGTCAGCGCGCTGAGCCGCGCCACCCCGGCCAGGCGGGGAAAGCGCAGGCCGAGGAGATCGGCGAGCGCGGCGACCACGACCAGACCGCCCGAGAGACCGCCGAAAAACAGGTAGCCAGGGATGAAGAGGTCGGCGCTCCACTTGTGTTGCCAGAGGACGACAGGTTCCATGGCTAGAGACCGGGGGCGTGTACGGGCCCCCGCCGGGAGGACCCGGCGGGGGTGCACACGTTCAGAACGTTATGCCGATCCGCGCGGTCACCTGCTGGGGCCGTACGCGGCATCCCAACCCCAGGCGCCGCCGCCGGCGCCGCGGGCAGCCATACGCATGCGGACCACGTTGGCGACTTCTTCGGCGTCACCGGCGATCAAGGCTTTGGTGGCACACACCGAGGCGCACATCGGCAGCTTGCCCTCGGCGATGCGGTTGGAGCCGTACAGGCGCCGCTCCCGCTCCGAGAACGGCACTTCCGGCCCACCCGCGCAGTAGGTGCACTTGTCCATGACGCCGCGAGCCCCGAAGGGCGAGGCCTTGGGGAACTGCGGCGCGCCGAACGGGCAGGCGTAGAGGCAGTAGCCGCAGCCGATGCAGGTCTCCTTGTTGAGCGCCACGATGCCATCGGGGCGGTGGTAGAGCGCGTCCACCGGACACACCGCCACGCACGGCGCCTTGGAGCACTGCATGCACGGGACGGCCACGTTGGTCTCGCCCGGCTCACCCTCGTTGACGGTGACCACCCGGATCCGGGCGATGCCCGGGGGGACGTTGTTCGCGTTCTTGCAGGCGACCTCGCAACCGCCGCACTCGATGCAGCGCTTGACGTCGACGTAGAACTTCATGCGTGCGGAGGCATACTTGAGCTCGGGCCCGTCCGCGCTCCGGCGGGGAATCGTTACGGTCCGCTCAGCCATGGCTCGTCACCCCCTCACGCCTTCTTGATGCGACACAGGGT
>JBOHPM010000251.1:0-5380 GCA_050731715.1 Candidatus Rokuibacteriota bacterium | reverse complement strand
AGGGCGTCATGACCGACGCCGGGCCGCCCTTCGCTCGCCGGGTTCCCCACGTCGAGATCGTCCACGGCGATCGTCGAGAGGACGACTACTTCTGGCTGCGTGGCAAGGACGATCCCGAGGTGCGGGCCTATCTGGAGGAAGAGAACGCCCACACCGAGCGGGTGATGAAGCCGACCGGACCGCTCCAGGCGGCGCTCTACCGGGAGATGCTGGCGCGGATCAAGGAGGACGACGCCAGCGTTCCCTACCGGTTCGGCGACTGGCTCTACTACTCGCGGACCGAGAAGGGCAAGCAGTACCCCATCTACTGCCGCAAGCGAGAGCGGCCGGATGCCCCCGAAGAGGTGACGCTCGACCTCAACGCGCTGGCTGAGGGCCACGCCTTCTGCGCCCTGGGCGTCTACGCCGTCAGCGACGAAGGGCGCCGCCTGGCCTACACCGTCGACTTCACGGGGACCCGCGACTATACCCTCTACGTGAAGAACCTCGAGACCGGCGCCCTCGAGGCCGACTACGTGGCAAACGTGGCGTCGGTGGCGTGGTCCGCCGATCTGTCGGTCCTGTTCTACGTCAGCGAGGACGCGGCCAAGCGGCCCTACCGCCTGTGGCGCCACCGGCTCGGCGCTCCCGCCGGGGACGACGTGCTCGTCGACGAGGAGCGCGACCCGCTGTTTCGTCTGCACGTCTGGCGCTCGCGCAGCCGGGCCTTCCTCTTCGCCCTGTCCGGGAGCTTCACGACCACCGAGGTCCGCTACCTGGGCGCCGGCGCTCCCCGGGGGGCCTGGCGTCTGCTGCTGGCCCGGGAGAAGGGCCACGAGTACTACGTCGACCACGGCGGCGAGCAGCTCTACATCCGCACCAACGCCGGAGGGCGCCGCAACTTCCGCCTGATCACCGCGCCCGTGGACGATCCGCGTCCCGAGCGCTGGCGGGAGGTGCTCCCGCACCGCGAGGACGTCATGCTGGACGACGTCGACGTCTTCGCCGGGCACTACGTCGTCCACGAGCGTGAGGACGGGTTGACCCGACTCCGGGTGACGGACCGGGCCTCGGGCGACTTCCACCATGTCCAGTTTCCGGAGACGGCGTACGACATCGATCCCGAGCCGAATCTGGAGTTCACGACCGGGTTCTGCCGCTTCCGCTACCAGTCCTTCGTCACGCCGGCCTCCGTCTACGACTATCACGTGACGACGCGCCAGCTCACCCTCCGCAAGCGAACCGAGGTGCTGGGCGACTTCGATCCTACCCGATACCGGTCGGAGCGCCTGCACGCCACCGCCCCCGATGGCACGCGCGTGCCCATCTCGCTCGTGTACCGCCTCACGCCCCCCGACGGACCGCGCCCGTGCCTGCTGGCCGGCTACGGCGCCTATGGCATCTCGTTCCCGGTGACCTTCGCCTCCTCCCGTCTGAGCCTGCTCGACCGTGGCATCGTCTATGCCGTGGCCCACGTGCGGGGCGGCGGCGAGATGGGCAAGGCCTGGCACGAGAGCGGCCGCATGCGCCACAAGGCCAACACCTTTACCGACTTCATCGCCGCCGCCGAGTTCCTGATCGCCCGCGGCGACACGGCGCCCGACCGGCTGGTGATCGAAGGGGGCAGCGCGGGGGGACTGCTCGTCGGGGCCGTGCTCAACCTGCGCCCGGAGCTGTTCCGGGCGGCCGTCCTCCGGGTGCCATTCGTGGATGTCGTCAACACCATGCTCGACGAGTCGCTGCCGCTCACGGTCGGCGAGTACGAGGAGTGGGGTGACCCCCGGGTCCGCGAGGACTACGATCGCCTCAAGGCGTATTGTCCCTACACGAATATCCGGGCCCAGCGCTATCCGGCGATGCTCATCCGGACCTCGCTGAACGACAGCCAGGTGATGTACTGGGAGCCGGCGAAATACGTGGCCCGGCTGCGGGCCTGCACCAACGGCGCCCGCCCTCCGCTCTTCAAGATCAACCTGGGCGCCGGACACGGCGGGCCGTCGGGGCGGTACGATTCTTTACGCGAGATCGCGTTCGACTACGCCTTCATCCTGACCGAGCTCGGACTGGCCCCCTCCGCCTCCTGAAGCACGGAGAAATTCGGTCGGCGCCGGGGCGGTGCCCTATCATCGCTGGGTGATCGACACGCACCGTCTCTTCCGCGCCGCCGCCATGCTCGGGATCTGCGTTCTCGCCGTCGGCTGCGCCGATCACGTCGATCTCGTGGGCACTCCGTGGACGTCACTGGAGATCGAGTACTGCACATCGCGGGGCGAGACAAAGATCTGGAGATCCACGCAGGCCGGCGAGCTCGAGGAGCTCCGCGCGCTCATGGCTCCCGCCCCGCACCAGGGATTGACGATGCTCTTGAAGAGCTACACGAACGAGATCCGCCTGGCCCTGGCCTCGGGCCAGAGGTGGAACCTGTACTACCGGACCACGCCGACTGACGTCACCTTCCACGACCCTGACTCGATCAAGCGCTCGTTCGTCGTCAAGGTCCCGGGCGCGTTCTATGCCAGGCTGTCGTCGGCGTTGATCGCCGCGGGCGGAGAGCCCATTTCCCTCAAAGGGGGTTGTCGGATTCCGTCCATGGCGGGCACGTAAACGGGACGGTCTTCAGCTCTTGCCGCGCGCGGCCCGTCGTTGGCGCACGGCCTCGGCCAGCTCGCGCAGCACGGGCACCGTCGTCTCCCAGCTCATGCAGGCGTCGGTGATGGACTGGCCATAGACGAGCCGCGCGCGGTCGACCAGGTTCTGGCGGCCGTCCACGAGGAAGCTCTCCATCATGAGGCCGATGATGCCGGCCTCGCCCTGGGCCACCTGGGCGGCGATGTCCCGGGCCACCAGCGGCTGGCGCCGGTGATCCTTTTCGCTGTTGCCGTGGCTGGTGTCGATCATCACGTGAGCCGGCAGGCCGGCGTCCCGCAGCGCGGCCAGCGTCTTCTGCACGCTCATGGCGTCGTAGTTGGGACCGCTCTGCCCTCCGCGCAGGATGACGTGGCAATCGCCATTGCCCCGGGTGGAGACGATGCCGGCCAGCCCCTGCTCGGTGACGCCGATGAAGCGGTGCGGATGGGCCGCCGACCGGACGGCGTCGATGGCGATCTGCACGCCGCCGTCGGTGCCGTTCTTGAAGCCGACCGGCATCGACAGACCGGAGGCCAGCTCGCGATGCACCTGGCTTTCCGTGGTGCGGGCCCCGATGGCTCCCCAGGCCACGAGATCGGAGAGGAACTGGGGCGTGATCGGGTCGAGGAATTCGCAGCCGGTGGGCAGGCCCAGGCGCGCCAGGTCCACCAGCAGCCGCCGCCCCAGCCGCAGCCCTTCGTTGATGGCGAAGCTGCCGTCGAGGTGGGGATCGTTGATCAGCCCCTTCCAGCCCACGGTGGTGCGCGGCTTCTCGAAGTACACGCGCATGACGATGCGCAGGTCGGCGGCCAGCTCGTCGGCGAGGGCGCGCAGGCGGGTGGCGTAGTCGCGGCCGGCGGCGGGATCGTGGATGGAGCAGGGACCGGCGATCACCACGAGTCGATCGTCCTCTCCGCGCAGGATGGACGCCACTTCCTCGCGGGCCCGGGCCACGAGCTGCGAGCCCGCCTCGTCCAGGGGCAGCTCCTCGAGCAGGATCGCGGGAGGCAGGAGCGGCCGGATGCTCTCCACGCGGAGGTCGCGGGTCCGGGTCGGCATGGGGGGGATTATAAGCCCCAGAAGACCGGCTCCGGGACGAGGCGTATGCCGAAGCGCTCGGCCACCGTCGCCTGCACCCGCCGGGCCAGGCGGGCGACGTCACGGGCCTCCGCGCCCTCGTGGGCCACGATGGCCAGGGCGTGGCGCGTGGACAGGCCCACCGGCCCATCCCGTTGCCCGCGCGCGAAGCCAGCTCGCTCGATGAGCCAGCCGGCGGCGAGCTTGACGCGGCCGTCGGGCTGGGGCCACTGCGGCATGACGGCATCACCGGTGAGGGCCCGCATCTTGGCCGCGTCGGCCGCCGTCACGATGGGATTCGTGAAGAAGGAGCCGCAGGAGCGACGATTCTCGTCGTCGGGCTCGATCACCATTGACTTGGACCGGCGTATGGCGAGCACGCTGGCCCGCACATCGGCCAGGGACGCCGGGCCGGCGCCGCGCGCGCCGAGGTGGCGCTCCAGCTCGGCATAGCGCACCGTCGGCGCTCCGCCCGGGCGCAGCCGGTATTGCACCGCCAGTACCACCCAGCGCTCGGGCTCCCGGCTCTTGAACACGCTGTCGCGGTAGGTGAAGCGACAGTCCCGATTCGACAGGGTCAGGATCGTGCCGTCGCGGGTATCGAGCGCGCGAACATAGACGAGGGTCTCGCTGACCTCCTGGCCATAGGCCCCGACGTTCTGGATCGGGGTGGCGCCGACCGAGCCCGGGATCCCGCTGAGACACTCGAGCCCGGCCCAGCCGCGCTCGACGGCGCGGGCGACCAGGGCGTCCCAGGGCTCACCGGCCCCGACCGTCACCACGGCGTGGGGGCCGCGGCGGCGCGTGGTCACGCCGCGCAGGCCGATCCGCACGACGAGCGCCTCGACGCCTTCGTCGGCGACGAGCAGGTTGGAGCCTCCCCCGATGACGCGCATCGGCAGGCCGCGACGACGGGCCCAGGCCAGCGCCGCCTGAACCATCGTCGGGTCGCGGGCCTCCAGGAAATAGCGGGCAGGCCCGCCGACCCCCAGCGTGCAGTACGGCGCCAGCGGGACGTGTTCCCGGGGCCGCACCCTCACGGCACCAGCACCTCCTCGCGCCACCCGGTCGGCGTGCGCGTGTAGCGTTGTCTGGCGTGAAGACGGTCGGGAGAGCCGTGCCACGCCTCTATCTGGACGGGCATGAGGTAGACGCCGCGCAGCAGCGCTGGCCGGGGCACCGCGTCCGGCGTGGGGTGCTCGCGGCGCAGCGCCTCGATCCCGGCCAGGAAGGCCTCGCGGGACGCGACCGGGCTGCTCTGGGCCTGGACGCGCTCGTAGTAGAGGTCGAGCAACCGCGACTCGTGGACCTTGCCTCGCCAGTAGCGCTCCACGAGCGCCTCGGGCATGGGGGCCAGGCCACCGCGGACCCGGTACTGCCGGCGGATCGTCGTCCACAGCAGCAGGCACTCGTAACGGCCGCTCCGCAGCGGCTCCCACTTCGGACTCGTCGCGCTGATGAGCAGGCCGAGCCCGTCCGGGCCGACGTCGCGCAGGACGAGGGCGCGCACGCCGGGCGCGCCCTGCCGTTCCGCGGTGGCCAGCACGCACACGTCCGTGAGGGGGTCGGTCGCCGCACGCGCGCGTTCGCGCTCGCGGGCAATCTCGGCCATCGGGTCGGCAGCCACCGATCCGAGCATATACAATCCCGCCCGTGATCGACAGCATTGTCCCGAGACCAGGTGCGGGGTCGGGCC
>JBOHPM010000250.1:0-5416 GCA_050731715.1 Candidatus Rokuibacteriota bacterium | reverse complement strand
CGGTTGCGAAGCGCGCCCTGCAGGAGCCTGTCCGCCAGGGAGACGAACCCCTGGTCGAGACGCTGCACTGGGGGTTCGCGGGCACGCGCCTGCTGACAGGTGAGGCGCTCGTGCGTGTCGTCTTCACGGGCGGCGAGACCCTCTACGGCGAGATCGTCCGGTCGGCCGTGCGAGGCCAGCGCGCGCTGACGCCGCTCCAGACGGCCATCAAGCACCTCGTCGGACTGCTGCTGGTCATTGCCGCAATTGTCTGCCTGATCCTGGCCGCGGTCCGCCTCCGTCAGGGCTACGGATGGCTGGACGCCCTGGTGAGCGCGGTGACGCTCGCCGTCGCTGCGCTGCCGGAGGAGTTCCCCGTTGTTCTCACGTTCTTCCTCGGCGTCGGTGTCTTTCGGCTCGCGAGGTGCCAGGCGCTGGTGCGGCGAGCGGTGTCCGTGGAGAACATCGGGCGCGTCACGACGATCTGCTCCGACAAGACTGGCACGATCACCGAAGGGCGGCTTCGTCTGACGCATCTCCGGCCCGTGCGCGGTGTCGACGACGCCGAGCTGCTCCGCCTCACCACGTTTGCCTCCCGCCCGGAGAGCGGCGATCCGCTCGACCTCGCCGTCTTCGCCGAAGCCGGAACGATGGCGATCGACCTGGACCGGCTCGAGCGCCTGGCCACGTTCCCGTTCACGGAGGGCCGCAAGCGGGAGACCGCGATCATTCGCGACAAGTCCGGCTCGCTTATCGCCGTCAGCAAGGGCGCGGCGGAGACGATCCTGGGTATGTCAGATGCGAGCGAGACCGAGCGTTCCCAGGCGCTTTCGGAGGTCGCCGCCCTCGCCGAGGAGGGGCACAAGGTCATCGCCTGCGCCTGGCGGCCGGCGGAGACTGGAGAGGGCACGGGAGGCGAGCCCGCCGCGGGCTTTCGGTTGGCCGGGCTGCTTGCGTTCGAGGATCCGGTGCGCGAGGGCGTGACCGAAGCGGTCGGCGCGTGCCGCGGGGCCGGGATTCACGCCATCATGGTGACGGGAGACCATCCCTTGACGGCGCGCGCGGTGGCCCGAGAGGTCGGCCTGGGCGGGCAGGTGCCGCGCGTCGTGACGGGCGACGAGATGGAACAACTGGTGGCACGCGGCGAGATGCAGCGGCTCAAGAGCGTCGACGTCATCGCCCGGGCCACGCCGTCCCAGAAGCTGACGCTCGTGCGAGGACTCCAGGAAGCCGGCGAGATCGTGGCGGTGACGGGCGACGGAGTGAACGACGTGCCGGCGCTCCAGGCGGCCGACGTCGGGATCGCGATGGGCGAGCGCGGCACGCGGAGCGCCCGCGAGGTGGCGGCCATCGTGCTTCTCGACGACAACTTCCGCACGATCATCCGGGCCATCAGCGAAGGACGCCAGCTCTTCGCGAACCTCAGGACGAGCTTCCAGTACCTCTTGATGATCCATGCTCCGTTCGTCGTCTCCGCGCTCGCAATTCCGCTCCTCGGCTACCCGTTGCTTTACCTCCCGGTGCACATCGTGTGGGTCGAGCTGATCATCCATCCCTCGGCATTGCTCGTGTTCCAGGAGCTGCCGGCTGGCCCGCTCCAGCGCGTGGCGGCACCGCAGCGGGCGATCCTGTTTCGCGGGCGCGACTGGCTGGTCATCGCGCTGATCGGCGGGATCATCGCCGTGGCTGTGGTCCTGGCGTACGTGCGGAGCGCGAGCGAGCCGGGTGGGGTGGAGCACGGCCGGGCGGCGGCGCTGGCGACGCTCGTGCTCGCGAGCGGGTGCCTCACCGCAGCGCTGAGCCGGCTCCGTACGCGTGCGGCCTGGTTCGTGTCAGCAGCGACCATCGCCTCGGCAATCGTCCTCGTGCAGACGCCGCCGCTCGCGCGCGTCCTTCACCTCGAGCCGTTGCACCGCGGGGATTGGGCGCTGGCTATCGCCGGCGCGGTGCCAGCGCTCCTGTGGCTCGCCCTCGGTGGAAGACCCGCCGGGATCACAGCTGAGCGCGGCGTAGGAGCTGGGCGTTGATGGCCACGATGATGGTGCTCAGCGACATCAGCACCGCGCCGATGGCCGGGGGCAGCACGATTCCCCAGGGCGCCAGCACGCCGGCGGCGAGCGGGATCGCCACGATGTTATAGCCGGCTGCCCACCAGAGGTTCTGGATCATCTTCCGGTACGTCGCCTTGCTCAGCGCGATGATGCGTGGCACATCGCGCGGGTCGCTCCGGACCAGCACCACGTCGCCGGCTTCCACAGCGACGTCGGTCCCTGCGCCGATGGCGATGCCGACGTCGGCTGTCAGGAGTGCCGGGGCATCGTTGACCCCGTCGCCGACCATCGCGACGCGCTTGCCCTGGGCCTGCACCTCTTTGACCTTCGCGGCCTTGTCCTCCGGCAACACCTCGGCGAACACGGTATCGATGCCGAGGTCGGTGGCGACGGCGTTCGCGACCGGGCGAGCATCGCCGGTCATCATGATCACCTCGATGCGCTGCCCGTGCAGGCGCTGCACTGCCTCGCGCGACTCCTCGCGAACTGCGTCCGCGACCGCGAACACGGCCAGAGGCGTGGTCCCGTCGAGCATCGTGATCGCGGCCTGACCGCGCGCGGCCGCGCGGTCGACGGCCGCCTGGAACGCCGGGTCCATCTCGACGCCGAGCTGGCGGAGCAGTGCCGGACCGCCGAGCCGGAGCTCTCGGTCTCCCACGGTCGCCTGCACACCGTGGCCCGGGAGGGCCCGGAAGCCTTCCGCGCTCGGCATGGACAGCCCGCGTTCCTCCGCGCTCTTGACGATGCCCCGGGCGACGGTGTGCTCCGAGTCGCCTTCCACCGCCGCCGCCAGGGCGAGGGCCGTGTCCGGGGTGACGCCATCCCGCGTCGTGATCTCCACCACCCGGAACTCGCCACGGGTCAGCGTGCCGGTCTTGTCGAAGAAGACAGCGGTCACGTTGCGCGCTTCCTCGAGCCCGCGGCGATCGCGCACGAGCAGACCACTGCGAGCGCCGAGCGTCGTGGAGATCGCGACCACCAGCGGGATGGCGAGACCCAGCGCATGCGGACAGGCGATCACCAGCACGGTGACCACGCGCTCGATCACGAACGACGCGTCCCGTCCGGCGAGGAACCAACCGGCCAGCGTGACGACGGCCGCGACGACGGCCACGATGGTGAGCAGGAATGCCGCGCGGTCGGCGAGCGCCTGCGCGCGGGAGCGCGAGCTCTGGGCCTGGGCCACGAGACGCATGATGCCGGCGAGCGCCGTCTTCTCTCCGGTGCCCGTGACTTCGATCCGCAGGGAGCCGGAGCCGTTCACCGTTCCGGCGATCACCGTGCGCTCCGGATCCTTCCGGACCGGCCGCGACTCGCCGGTGATCATCGACTCGTTCACGTCGCTCGAGCCCTCTCGGACCACGCCATCGGCGGGAATGCCGGCGCCCGGGCGAACGAGCACGAGGTCTCCCTCGCGGAGATCGGAGACGGGGACAGTCTCGGTGCGTTCGCCGAGGATGCGTACTGCGGTGTCCGGCAGCAGCTTGGCGAGCTCCTTCAGCGCGCCCTGGGCCTGAGAGATCGAGCGCATCTCGATCCAGTGGCCGAGGATCATGATGGTGACCAGCGTCGCCAGCTCCCACCACAGATCCATTCCCGGGAAGCCGAACGTCACCGCGAGACTGAACACGAAGGCGACCGTGATCGCCAGCGCGATCAGCGTCATCATGCCCGGCCGGCGGTCGGCGAGCTCGCCGATGGCTCCCTTGATGAACACCCAGCCGCCGTAGGCGAAGACGAGCGTTCCGAAGAGCGCGGTGATCCACCGCGACGCGTCGGGACCGCCCCACGCCTCGTACCCGAACCAATGCTGGATCATCGGGGCCCAGACGAGGGTGGGGATCGACAGCAGGAGCGTCCCCCAGAATTTGCGGCGAAACATGGCGACGGAGTGCCCCACGTGCCTGTCGTGGCCGGCGTGCGCGTCGCCATCCCCGGGCGCGCCATGGCCCGTGTGATGAGCGTCCGATCTAGTCGTTGGCGCGGCGGGCTGCGGGTGGTGCTCATGCCCGGCATGCGCACGCCGAGTGGAGTTGGGCGTGGTTGTCATCGTCCTACCTGGGAGCCGAGTTGCGGGACCATTGTACTCAATACCACGGTGCGACGGCTCGCAGACCGTGAGGGAGTAACCCATGATCAACAAGCGGCCCAGCGAGGAACACCGGCAAAGCACTGTGGAAGCACGAGCAGCGCTCGGTCTGGTACGGATCGCTGCTGGCGACCGGAGGCGGGTTGGTCTTCGGCGGCGACGTCGACCGCTGGTTCAACGCATTCGACGACAGGACCGGCCGGATCCTCTGGCGTACGCGTCTCGCGGTACCCGCGCAGGGGTATCCGGTCAGCTACGAGGTCATCGGCCGGCAGTATCTTGCGGTTCCCGCCGGGGTGGCCCTGGCTATTCCCGCGCTGACTCCCGAGATCCGCGTCCCCACGTCGGGCTCACTGCTCTATGTCTTCGCGGTCCAGGAATGACGCGGCGCTGGGGGCAACACTCGGCGTGTCACCTCCCGGGAGGAGGCGGGTCGGCGCGGGGCCTCTGGGCCCCCGGAACGTGCGGGACGACGAAGGAAGGTTCTGGGTATCGGGTGTACCGTAGGAGCCACAAGCCCGATGAGTCGTATGAGTCGAAGTCGGTGGTCGGAGGTGTGACTATGACAGCCAACGTCGAACGCATCGATGTCGCCACCGCGCGGCAGCACGTCGCGGCCGGGCGGGCGCTCTTGGTCTGCGGCTATGAGGACGATGCGCAGTGCCGAAAAGGCCGGCTCGAAGGCTCCATGCCGTTCGTTCGCTTCGAGGCCATGGCGGCGAGTCTGCCGAAGACTCAGGAGATCATCTTCTACTGCGCCTGACCTGCCGAAGCAACGGCTGCCGGTCAGGCAGCGCGGTATATCGACCGCGGCTTCGCGAACGCCAAGGCGCTTCGCGGTGGCGTCCAGGCGTGGATGCAGGCAGGTCTGCCGACAAAGGACACCTGAGCGCGGATCGCTAACGCGGTCGCCCATCCGCCGGAGCGCCTCAGGCGGCGCGGCCTGTCGTCGCACCGCGCCCGCTTGGCGCGCCGCCGCGCAGCCGGACGCCGAGCGCGACGAGGGAAGATGCCGATCCACAGCACCATCGCCAGTGCTCCCGCCCCCGGCGCCAGCATCAGCACCACGCCGAAGAGAGCCGCGCCACTCAGGCCCAGCCACCCCCTCGCCGGGGGCCTTGACGCTTGGCGAGAGGCAGGCTTCCCCGTCGAGGGCATCACGGCAAAACCATCTGCGACGAGTGCCGTCCCATTGGGTGAGAGGTCCGGACTCCCCGGGGACCGATGACCCTTTGCTTTTGTCTATGCGTCACCGTGGGACTTTCTACTGGTCTAAGCATCAAAGGACCGGTAAAAA
>JBOHPM010000249.1:0-5419 GCA_050731715.1 Candidatus Rokuibacteriota bacterium | reverse complement strand
CGGGCTTGACGGGGGCCAGGGCCAGGGAGCAGTTGCCGATGATGACGGAGGTGGCGCCGTGGTGGCACGAGAAGGTGCAGAGGGGATCCCAGGCGACCTGGGCGTCGTAGTGGCAGTGGTTGTCCACGAACCCGGGCGCCACGACGCGCCCATCGGCCTCGATGACCCGCCGCGCGGGCCCGCTCAGACGCCCGAGCTCCACGATCGTCCCCCGGGCCACGGCCACGTCACCGTGAAAGGCAGGCCGCCCCGAGCCGTCGATGATGCGGCCGTTCTTGATCAGCAGGTCGCAGGTCATGCCGTCGCTCCTCTCGAGGATCTCCCGGTGGGGCTGCCGCAACCGATGCCTGTCACGGCCGGAATGGTAGCGCAAGGACGGCGGCTCCGGGTAGCCTGTCCCGGGCCCCTTGACGCCTCCCCGGCCCGGCGGCATAGTCTCCGTCAAGCAGGACACCTCCCCGATGGCACTGGCTTCGCACCCCGGTGGGCACCGAGCCTGCCGGCCGTGAAGGAGGACAGTCGATGGCACGCCCGACGACCCTGACCACCCGTCGCGAGTTCCTGACGACATCGAGCGCGCTCGCTGTGGGCGCGACCGCTGCGCTGTCCTTTCCCGCGCCGGCCCTGGCCCAGCGCCCCAAGCTCGTCTACTGGTGCTACCAGTTCCTCAAGGCCAGCGACGAGGCGCGCGCGGACTTCGCCCGGGAGTGGGCGAAGAAGAACAACGTCGATCTCCAGCTCACGATGGTGCCGTGGAAGGAGTTCATGCCGAAGATCACGGCGGCCATCGAGGCCAAAGCGACGCCCGACATCGTCGAGTCCGGCGGCGTGGAGCTGCGCGGGCGCGGCCAGCTCCTCGACGTCACCGACATCTACAAGAAGGTCGAGAAGACGTGGGGGCCCTGGGTGGGCCCGTCGGCGAAGATCATGCAGGAGCCTGACGGCAAGGTGCACACCGTCCTCTACGGCTTGCAGGGCTTCATGCTGATCACGCGCGACGACCTGCTGGCCCAGGCCGGTCTCAAGCCGCCGCCGGCCACGTGGGTCGACCTGCTCGCCTACGCGAAGAAGGCCCAGCAGCCGCCGAGGACGTTCGGGATCGGACAGGCCATCAGCAACCAGACGGACTCGCAGGTCTGGGAAGACATCATGAAGAGCTACGGGGCGCGCCTGGCCGACGAGACCGGCAAGCGCGTGGTCCTGGGGGACTACAAGGGCCAGGTCTGGGAGTTCCTCGACTACTTCGACGCGGTGTGGAAGTCCGGCGTGCTGCCGCCCGGGGTGGTGACGTGGGACAACACGATGAACAACTCGACCTACCAGGCCGGCAAGGCCGTCTTCGTCTTCAACCCGGTGACGATCTCGCTCTGGCTGGAGGCCAACAACCCCGAGCTGCTCGCCAAGACCGGTCACTACACGTACCCGGCCGGCCCCAAGGGCCGGGTCCAGCCATTGACCTACGGGTCCCGGTCGATCCTGAAATACACGAAGGTCCCCGACGTCGCCAAGCAGTTCCTGTACGACTCGATGGAACCCACCAAGATGGACCGGGAGATGAGCGTCGCCCAGTGGGGCCCGGTCTTGAAGTCCTACCTCGGCTTCGACGTCTGGAAGAAGAAGCCGTTCATGAAGAGCCTGATCGACATGTCGCTCAAGGGCGAGCCCCAGGGCTACCCGGACGTCTTCAACGACGCCTGGCGCGAGCAGCACACCAACACGGTGATCTCGCGGATGCTGCAACGGATCGTGGTCGACAACTGGTCTCGCGACAAGGCGTTGAGCGAGGCCGTCGACCTCCTGAACAAGATCTACACGAAGTACGCCTGAGCCGAGATAGCCGTGGCGATCCGGCATCGATCCGTCGCCGTCGCGCTGCCGGCTCCGGCCCGAACCGCGAGCTGGTGGCCGTCAGCGCGCGCTCGAGAATCGCTCGGCGGCATGGGGCTCCTCCTGCCCACCGTGCTGATCCTGCTCGGGCTCGTCCTCTACCCGTTCGTCTACGCCATCTGGCTCGCCTTCACGGACAAGGCGGTGGGGTCCCCGGGCCAGTTCGTCGGCGTGCGGAACTTCGCCTACGTCATCGCGTGGCCGCAGTTCAGCACCGCGCTCTGGAACACGGTGGTCTTCACGGGGGCCGCGATCACCATCAAGTTCGTGCTCGGGATGGCGGTGGCCCTCGTGCTGAACCAGCAGATCCGCGGCCGGAACTTCTTCCGCGCCTTCCTGCTCCTGCCCTGGGCCATGCCCGCCTTCGTCGTCTATCTGGTGTGGCGGTGGCTCTACGACCCGCTGAGCGGGCTGATCAACTACGCCCTGATCGACCTCGGGCTCATCGCGAGCCCGATCGCCTTTCTCTCCGACCGCAGCACGGCCATGACCTCGGTCATCGTCGCCCACGCCTGGCGGAACTTCCCCTTCTACGCGATCTCCTTCCTCGCCGGCATGCAGACCATCGCGCAGGAGCTCTACGACTCCGCGCAGGTGGACGGCGCCTCGCGAGTCCAGCAGTTCCGCCACATCACGCTGCCGGGGCTCTACCACATCATCGGCGTGGTGCTGCTGCTGACCACCATCCAGACCGCGAACGCGTTCGAGCCCGTCTACCTGCTGACGGGCGGCGGCCCGTCGGATGCGACCATGGTCTACACGATGCTCGTCTACGTGATGGGGATGGTGAACCTGCGCCTGGGCGAGGCGGCCGCCGTGTCCACGCTCTTCCTGCCGCTCCTGGTCGGGCTGGTCCTGATCGTGACGATCATGCTGCAGCGCAAGGCCAACGCCTGAGAGGGTGACCACGATGCGTGAGCCGCTCTCGATCCGGGTCACCGCCTACGGGCTGCTGGCGCTCTTCGTCCTCATGGTGGCGGTGCCCCTGTTCTGGATGGTCGCGACCGCGCTCAAGACGAACAAGGACCTGTACGAGGACTTCAGCTACCTGCCGCGCCGGCCCACCCTCGAGCACTTCGTCCGCGTCATCGAGCGCGAGGATCTCCTGACCAACATCTGGAACAGCTTCGCGGTGGCGGCGACGACGACCGCGGTCACGGTCGTGGTGAGCGCGTTCGCCGCCTTCAGCATCGTGCGGTACCGCTACCGCGGCCGCGAGTGGGTCGGGCGGCTCATCCTGTTCAAGTACCTCTTGCCGACCGCGATGCTGTTCGTCTCGCTCTACGCGATCGTGGTCGGGCTGGGCCTCGGCAACACGCTGAAGTCGCTCATGCTGACGTATCTTTCGTTCACGGTGCCCTTCTGCACCTGGATGCTGATGGGCTACTTCCGCAGCATCCCGCCCGAGCTCGAAGAGCACGCGATGGTCGACGGCTGCACCAAGATCGGCGCGCTGTTCCGCATCCTCTTCCCGCTGTCGGCGCCGGGCATCGTGGCCTCCGCGATCTTCTCCTTCACCCTGGCCTGGAACGAGTTCCTCCTGGCCCTGGTCTTCACCAGCGACCACACCACGATGACGGTGCCGATCAAGCTCTCGATGATGGTGGTGGGCGATCAGTATATCTGGGGCCAGCTCATGGCCGGCGCCGTCCTGGCCTCGGTGCCCATCGCCATCCTCTACTTCCTGGCCCAGCGTTTCGTCGTCCAGGGCCTGGCCGCGGGGGCCGTGAAGGGCTAGCGAGGACGTGAAGCTCAAGACGAAGTGACCACGTAAGCACCACCCGTCGACCAGGAGGCTTCCATGGGACAGGTTCGAGGCCTCTTCGTTTTGTTGCTCTTGCTCACCCTCGTGGCCGCTGGTCCGTGGCCGGCCGCCGCGGCACCCGAAGGGCAGATGACGTGGGCCGTCCACGTCTCGCTGGCGCCCACCTGGTTCGATCCCGCCGAGACCTCCGGGATCATCACGCCTTACATGGTGATCTACGCCCTGCACGACGCGCTGGTGAAGCCGATGCCGGGCAAGCCCGCGGCGCCGAGCCTGGCCGAGTCCTGGTCCATGTCGCCCGATGGGCTCGCCTATGACTTCGTCCTCCGCAAGGGAACGCGGTTCCACAACGGCGAGCCCGTTACCGCGGAGGACGTGAAGTTCTCGCTCGAGCGCTATCGCGGCGCCTCCCACAAGCTGCTCAAGGCCCGCGTGGCGGCGATCGAGACTCCGGATCCGTCGCGCGTCCGCATCCGCCTGAAGCGGGCGTGGCCGGATTTCCTGACCTTCTATCTGAACGCCACCGGCGCCGCCTGGATCGTGCCAAAGAAGTACGTCGAGAAGGTCGGCGACGAGGGGTTCAAGAAAGCTCCCGTCGGCGCCGGCCCCTACCGGTTCGTGTCGTTCACGCCGGGCGTCGAGTTGGTGCTGGAGGCCTTCGATCAGTACTGGAGAAAGACGCCGAACGTGAAGCGCCTGGTCCTCAAGTCGATCCCCGACGAGGCCACCCGGCTCGCCGCGCTCAAGCGCGGCGAGGTGGACATCGGCTACGCGATCCGCGGCCCCCTGGCGGAGGATATCCAGCGGACTCCGGGTCTCACGCTGAAGCCCCAGGTCGGTCTGGCGACCCACTGGGTGTACTTCACCGAGCAGTGGGACCCGAAGTCGCCCTGGCACGATCGGCGCGTGCGCCTGGCCGCCAACCACGCCCTCGACCGGCAGGCGATCAACCAGGCCGACACCCTCGGGCACGCGCGGCTCATCGGGAGCATCATCCCCAGCAGCTTCGAGTTCTACTGGCAGCCGCCCGGCTACGGGTACGATCCCGCCAAAGCCAAGAAGCTGCTCGCCGACGCCGGCTATCCTAACGGCTTCGACGCCGGCGACTACTTCTGCGACGCCGGGCTCACCAATCTCGGCGAGCCCGTAGTCAACTATCTCAACGCCATCGGCCTCCGGGCGAGGCTCCGGCCGATCGAGCGCGCGGCGTATTTCAAGGGGTTCGCCGAGAAGCAGTACAAGGGGTTGGTCCACGGGGCGAGCGGGGCCTTCGGCAACGCCGCCACCCGGATCGAAGCCTTCATCGCTTCCGGCGGCACCTACGCGTACGGGAGCTACCCCGACATCGACGGGCTCGTCCAGGAGCAGGCGGCCGAGCTCGATCCCCGGCGGCGGGCGGCGACCCTCGAGCGCATCCAACAGCTCATCCACGAGAAGGCGATCGTTGCGCCGATCTATCTGAACGCCAGCATGAACGGCATCGGGCCCAGGGTGCAGGAGTCGGGTATCGGGTTGATCCTCGGCTTCTTGTGGTCGGCGCCCTACGAGGACCTGAAGCTCAAGGGGAAGTGACGGCCTCGCCAGGCAACGTGATTCAGTCGCGAACGTGGCCCCGATCGTCACGCTGGAGCGAGCATCACTGGCTGAACGCGCTGGCAAGCTGTCGGGAGCGAAGCTAGAGTTGGTACTGTTCGGCATCGATGTGGTCCTGGGTCGCTAGGTGACGGACTCCGACCTCGTGTTCGATCCCTCGACGTACACCCAGGG
>JBOHPM010000248.1:0-5422 GCA_050731715.1 Candidatus Rokuibacteriota bacterium | reverse complement strand
CCGGCGCCGGGCGCCATGATCAGGAAGACACCCAGCAGGATGGACAGCGCACCGCTGAGCCCGAGGAGCCACTCGTTGTCGATCTCGCGCCGCAGGTGGATCGCGGCGATGACCTCGAACACGCCGCGGACGATGGCCCAGATCGCGATCAGGTAGAGGAGGGCGAGCGCCGTGAGACCGGGCCAGAGGAAGGTCATGACGCCGATGGCGATCCCGGCCAGGCCGGCCAGCAGGACGCCCCACGGGAACGGGCCGGCCCGGCGACTGGCCAGGGACCACATCACGGCCAGGATCCCGTCGAGGAGGGCGTAGGCGCCGTAGAGGAGTACGAGCACGGTCAGGGTGAGCCCTGGCCACAGAAACGCGGCCACGCCGAAGAGCACGGCGAAGACCCCACGGAGGACGAGCGCCCACCAGTTCTGGGCCAGGGTCAGGAGCATGGCGACCCCCTTTCGCGTGCGGTTACTTGGCCACCGCGATCTTGTTGAGCGCCTCGATCAGGCGCGCGGCATCGGCGCTCCGGGCGGTGCCCTTGCCGACGGGCGCGCCTTTGATGAGGATCTCGGGCGGCGTGACCTCCTTGCCGTAGTAGGCCCTGTTCCACGCGTCGCGCGTGGCGACGACGGCCCCGTCGAGGCTGATGCCGGCGTAGAGTCCCTTGGCCCGGGAATAGCTGAGGATGTCGGCGCTGAGGGCCGCGGTCGAGCCCGCCGCCCCGCCACCGACGGGACCCGCAGCCACGCCCACGCCGGCGCCGAGCTTGACGTTGTTGGAAAGCAGCGCCGAGACTCCGCGATCGGTCATCGCCAGCAGCACGACCTCCGAGCTGTCGCCGCCAGCCTGCAGCCCCCAGCTCAGGTCGGCCAGCGTATAGAACGCCGGCCCGCGCCACTCCCCGGGCTTGTCGCCCCGCGCCACGAAGAGGCCATTGCCCCCGGATGCGCCCAGGACGAGGGCGCCGCGGATGACCTCGGGCGCCACGAACACGCCCTTCGCCGACTGCGTGACTTCACGGAAGTGAGCGGAGAGGCGGGGATCGCTGGCGAAGCTCTCCAGCGTGAGCCGCGCGCGGTCGACCAGCTGGCGGGCCTCCACGCTATCACGCTCGGCATCCAGCGTCGCCTTCGCGCTCGCCGTCTCGGCGGTGGGTTTGGCGCAGCCGGCCATGGTGACCAGACAGATCAGCCCGACCCAGGCACAGCCTTGCCACCCGACAACGTCTCTCATGGCGCTTCCTCCTCGTGCGGGCAAGCTTCCCCTGCCAGACGGTGCACCCGCCTCAGGGCCAACCGCAATGAGACCTTCGTCCGATGCGGCGCCCATCCCCGGTTAACGGCTCGACAGCGTGCGACGGTAGTCCGACGGCGTCGATCCGGTCCACCGCTTGAAGGCCCGGTTGAAGGCGCTGACCTCCGAATAACCCAGGAGGTAGGCGACTTCCGTGAGGGTATTCTTCCGATCTTGAAGATAGCGGAGGGAGAAGCGCCGGCGGGTATCGTCGACCAGGGCCTTGAAGTCCGCGCCCCGCTCCTTCAGCCGTCGCTGCAGGGTACGAGGACCGATGGCCAGCTTGTTCGCCACCGGCCCCAGCTTCGGCTCGCCCTGGCGCATGAGGTCTCCGATGGCCCGGCGGGCCGAGGTCAGGAGCCCGTCCTCCGGGGGCAGCTCGTCCAGGATCCGGTCCAGATAGCGACGCAAGATCGGGTAGAGCCGGGCGTCGGCGGCCGGGATCTGCCGCTGGCAGAACTCCGGCTCGACGACGAAGGCGTTGGCGGGATGGCCGAAGGACACGGGGGCGCCGAAGACCCGGGCGTGCTCGGAGGTCTCGCCGGGGGGCTTGTGCTCGAACTGCACTTCCACGGGCGCCCAGTCGCTGCCGACCATCAGGCGAATGGTGCCCAGCCCCACGGCCAGGCTGTACTCGGTGTGCTGCCGGCGGCTCTCGTCGGCGGCGAGATCGGCGAGCAGGTGCCGCAGGTAGGCCCACTTCGGCCCCAGCACGAACGACACGTCGGCGGCCTCGTTGTGCACCCTCAGGTAGCGAGCGATGTTCTCCAGGCCGACCGCAATCGTCGGTGAGTTCAGGACGACGTAGATCAGCGGGCCGATGTTCTTCGGATGGTAGCGCTCGCCGAAGTGCAAGCCGAAGCAATCGTCGCCGGTGACGCGCGCGGCCTCTTCCAGGACCCGGGCGAAGTCGGCCGAGGGGATGAACCCGTGGGTACTGGAAAACGTCGTACGCTTCAGCCCGAGCGGGCCCAGGATGTCGTCGGGATGTCCGCCAGCCGCTTCGATGGCCGGGAGCAGTCCCGCAGCGGCAGCCAGGGAGATCACCGGCCCTTTGCGCCCGGGCACGATCAGCGCCTCCGGCGGCCCGAGAACGGCTGGAGAGTCAAACGAATGTCACTCAATGTCAAGACACGCCCGGGACATCACCGGCACGATGTTGCTCAGTATGGTCGTGCGCCGCTGGGTCGATGATGTCGAGTACCACGAGTACGCTCCCACCGAGGTCCGGTACGATCCGGAGCAAGATGCCTTCACGGTGGCCAGGGCGGACATCCACACGCCGGATCGGCGCCATCACACGACTCTGGCCGTCGTGGTCAACCTCCGACAGATGAGCGTCGAGCGCATCTCGCTCGACACGGCGATCAGACAGGGTCGGACCCTCCTGGCCCAGCTGATCGAGCAATATCGCAGTGTCCTGGACCCGCAGACCGTGAATTCCTGCTTCCTCTTCAACCTCAGCGGCCGCCGAGTCCGCTAGCCTCGCCTACTCGCCGGGTGCGATGGTGACCGTGGCGCCGTGCAGCCGCACCGCCGCGTCCACCGCGCGCAGCAGGGCCAGGCCGACGTTGTCCTCCTGCAGCGCGGCGAAGAGGTGATCGGAGCCGAGGGCGACGAGATTGGCGCCGCCTGGCCAGACGGTGTCGGCGAGCAGCACCACACCGTCGTTGGGACCGTAGCGGCGGAGGACCCTGTACCCACCGTAGAGCGTGCCGCCCACCGTGCCGGACATGGGTACGGCGACCAGGTTGACGACAGCAATCGAGGCAGGCAGCCTGGCCCCGTCCAGGCGCTCCCGGCTCGGGCCCGTGGCCATGGAGATCAGACCGGCCCGGTCCCATCCCCTGAACCAGAGCACGAGGTTCGCGAACCAGGACGCGGGCGGACGCAAGGCCGCATCGGCGAGCGGGGTGCCGCTCAGGGCGCCTCCGCTGTTGAGCCAGCCCGCGACGCAGGCGGTTTCCTCGGGGGCCAGCAACCGGGACAGGGCCAGCGCCACCTCGGCCCCTGACTTGCTGGTGCTCACGAGGATCAGGGCTCCCTCGCTGCAGCCGATCTCCCGCACCGTCTCGGCGATGGCGGCGGCGTTGTCCTCGACCGAGGCGCTCTCGGGGTTCGGGATCAGCCGGTGGGGGATGCCCAACTGCTGGAGAAGCTGGCGCTGGCGCGCGAAGTCGGCGCCGACCTCGGGATGGCTCCGATAGAGCCAGGCCGGCGCGAAGAGCACGGTGTACGGGAAGGCCCCGGGTTGGCGCAGCGCTTCCTCGGAGCGGGCGGCGCTGTCGCGCAGGTAGTCGTCGAAGGCCGCCTGCACGGCCCGGCTCCGCTCATCGGCCCCGATGGCACGGGCGAAGGCCAGCGCGGCAAAGTCGGTGGACACCTCCTCCGCCAGCTCCCGTAAGCGGGCCTGGTCGGGAAGCCCGCGCAGGTCGGCCGCCGGATCGGCATTCCCGCCGCCGACCAGGCTCGCGGTGAGGTGTTGGTCGCGGGAACGGCGCGCCAGGAAGTCGACCAGCAGCCGTCGGGCGGGCTCGGAATCCACCAGCGTGCCGAGGTGGCTGCCCGCCTGCTCGCTCGGGACCAGCTCCAGCCGGCGACCGGCGCAGCCCAGCACCAGGAGCGTGACGACGACGAGGACCGTCGCCGGCCCGGCCAGCGCCCGCGAGGTGGCGACGAGAAGGGTGGCTGTCGTCATCGCTGGTCCTGTTGTTGGGAGAGGTAGATTACCCTCCGGCTCCGCTTCTGTCGACCGCGCGCACAGTGGGACCTTCGTCCCATGGACCGTGGGTCAATCAGCGGCCGCCGATGGCGGGTCATCAGCAATGGGACCTTGGGGCTATGCGGCTGGTGACTCTGCGACGGAGGCGCGGGCGGGGAGCTAACCTATCGCGGATCGTCGCTCACGAGGCCAGATCGCGCGTGGCCCGGTGGGCTCGGCCCAGGGCCTGGGCCACCGCCGCGAGCATCGCCTGGTCGTCGAACGGCTTGGCCAGAAAATCCACGGCGTCGGCCTTCGGGAGCTTCGCGGCTCTCTCGGTCATGGGCCCGTCACCGTGACCGGTGATGAATATGAACGGAACGTCGAGGCCCTCGCCTACCAGCGCCTCGTGCAGGTCGAGCCCGCTCAGGCCCGGCATCCGGACATCGACCATCAGACAGGCCGGACCCTTGCCGGCGAGGCCACGCTCGAGGAACTCGAGAGCCGATGCGTACGTCTCGGCCCGATAGCCCGCCGACCGCAACAGCCGGGCCAGGCCCCGGCGCACCGAGGCGTCGTCGTCCACGATGGCGATGATCGGCCGCTGGTCCCTCACGCCGCCCGCTCTCTCGCGCCCGGAATGGTGAAATGGAAGGCGGCCCCCCGCGTCGGGTTGTTCACGGCCCAGATGGCGCCCTCGTGGGCCTCGATGATGGACCGGGCGATCGCCAGCCCCATGCCCATGCCGGCCGGCTTCGTGGTGTAGAACGGCTCGAAGATGATCTCCTGCGTGCCGTCACGCAACCCCGGGCCGGCGTCCCGCACCGACACGTGCACCTCCTGGGCCTCGGTGCACTCGGTCCGCACGACCAGGGGCCGCTCGCCGCCGGCGTTGTCCCCCATCGCCTCCATGCCGTTGATCAGCAGATTGAGGATGACCTGCTGCAGCTGGACCCGATCCGCGATCACGATGGGCAGGTCCGGATCCAGAACGAGCGTGAGGGTCACGTTGCGGATGACGGCGTCGCTGCTCACCAGCTTCGCCACGTCGCCAATCACCGCGTTGAGGTCGAGGGGGAGTTGCTGGGACTCGCCCTTGCGCAAGAAATCGCGCAGGCGCTGGATCACCTCGGCCGCGCGCTTGTCGTCCTCGATGATGTCTCCCAGGATCTCCTGGACCTCCCCGAGATCGGGCGGGCTGGCGTCGAGGAAGCGTCGGGCGGCCTGGGCGTTGGCCAGGATCCCGGTCAGGGGCTGGTTCAGCTCGTGGGCCAACGACGCGGTCAGCTCGCCCATCGTCGAGACCCGCGTGAAGTGGGCCAGCTCCTGGCGGCTGCGCTGGGCCTCCAGCTCGATGCGCTTGCGCTCAGTGACGTCGGTGTGGAAGACGACGGCACCGCCCTCCGGTCGATCCAGCGGCACCGCCGACAGCGC
>JBOHPM010000247.1:0-5427 GCA_050731715.1 Candidatus Rokuibacteriota bacterium | reverse complement strand
CATCGTACTGGGCTGGGGTTACCGAGCCGAATGGAGTACGGGCGAACACGGCGGCGTTGTTCACCAGCACGTCGAGGCCGCCGAGACGGTGGGTGGCTTCGACCACGAGCCGCCGGGCGGCCTGGGGGTCGCGGAGATCGGCGCGAAGGGCGAAGGCCTGCCCGCCGCATCCTCGGAGATCGGCCAGGGTATGCCGCGCCGCGCGCGCCGAGCGGTGATAGCCGATGACCACGTCCATGCCGGCATTGGCCAGGGCCAGCGCGATGGCGCGACCGAGCCGGACGGCCCCGCCGGTCACGAGCGCACGACCGCGTTTCTTGACGGCGCCACGCGGCTGTGGTGGCATGATCAGACGGTCAGGGCGTAGAACATGAAAGCGTGGCTCAAGGTCAGGCTCATCACGGGGTTCTTCGTGACGGTGCCGGCCGTCGTCACCGCCTGGATCCTCTGGGTCTTCTGGAGCGGTATCGACGACATCTTCGGCCCGATGTACCGGCACGTCTTTGGCCGGCCGGTCCCCGGGCTGGGGTTTCTCACCGCGGCGGCCATCATCCTGTTGATGGGCATCATCGCCCGCAACGTCGTGGGACAGCGGGTGCTCACCTGGGCCGAGCTGTTGATGGTCAAGGTCCCGCTCTTCGGCCGCCTCTACCCATCCGTCAAAACGCTGGTGGATGCCTTCTCGCCCGAGCGCCGCAGCTCCTTCAAGGCCGTCGTGCTCGTGCAGCACCCCCGCGAGGGGGAGTACGCCTTCGGGTTCGTCACCAGCGACGTCCTCGTCGACGCCCCCACGGGCAAGGTGGAGATGGTCACGGTCTTCATTCCCACGAACAACCTGTACCTGGGTGAGATCGTCCTGGTCCCTCGCACGGACGTCGTCGCCACCGGGCTCACCGTAGAGGAAGGCATCCGGATCATCCTGTCAGCCGGGACCGCTACCCCGGGCCGCCTCCCGCGCTTGTAGGCGGCGGGCCCAACCGGCGACCGCCTCACCCAGGGGGAACAGCTTGCCCAGGAAGAAGTGATCCGCCCCCTCGATGAGGCTGACTGTGGCGCCAGGCAGCCGGCCGGCCAGGCGCTCGAGCTCTTCGGCCGGACAATACGTATCACGCGTGCCGGCAACGATGAGGACGGGGGCCGTCACCCGATCGAGGTCGACAAAGGGCTCGGCGCCGACCAGGGCGATGGGGGGCGCCACGAGCGCCAGGCCAGCCAGGGGGGGCGCCGTCCCCGGGCGCCCGGCGATCCGGGCGCTGACGGTGGCGCCAAACGAGTAGCCGATCAGGGCGAGCGGCGCCGCCGGCCCCAGCAGCTCTCGAAGGTGCGCCAGCGCCGCCTCCGCGTCTCCCTGTTCGCCGACCCCACCATCGTGCCCGCCGGTGGACGCTCCGACGCCCCGGAAGTTGAAGCGGAGGGTGGCCAGGCCCAGCGCGGCGCAGACCTCGACCGCCCGCACGACGACCGGGTTGTGCATGTCGCCGCCGTAGAGCGGGTGGGGGTGGCAGGCCACCACCCCGGCGGTCGCTCCCGGCGGTGCGCCGAGCCTGGCCTCGAGGACGACGCCGTCGCGGGTGGCGGGGGTCGCCGCCCGTTCGGCTATCATACGGGGCAGAGAATACAGACCGACGAGCGGTCCGTCCAACGGGTGTGCTAACCCACTACCTGACCCGGCAGCGTATCGGCGCCTACCTCGACGGTGCCCTCGGCGAATCCGAGGCGCAGGCGACAGCTGCCCATCTCTCCGGGTGCGGGGCCTGTCAACGGGAGGCCGAGCGCCTGCGCCGGCTGCGCGGGCTCCTGCAGGGGGTGGTGCCGGCGGGAGCCCCGCCGGACTGGGGGGGCTTCTGGCCGGGCATCGTGCGCGGCATCGAAGAGGCGCGGCAGCCGCGTCCGGCCCCCCGGGCGCTGGCCTGGCCCCGGATCGGATGGCGGCCCCGCCTGGCGGTCGGAGGAGCCCTGGTGGTGCTGCTCGGCGCTAGCCTGATGCTCTGGCAGGCGTTCTACACACCTGGGGATCCCGTGGGCCCGGCGATCGTGACGTCCGCGCACACGGAAATTCCAGATGGTAGCCTCATGGTCTACAACTCTCCCGAGCACAACCTGGCGGTCGTGTGGGTCTTTACCGATCCTTGAGAGCGGCGAGCCGCTCCCGGGCGAGCGGCGTCTCTTCGGCCTGCGGGAAGTTTTCCACCAGGTACTGGAGCCTGGCCTGGGCAACAGCGGGCTGCTTGAGCTCGATGAGCGCCAGCGCCTCCTTGTATAGCGCCGCCGGCGCTTTGTCGCTGCGCGAATAGTTGGCGAGAACCTGGCGGAACGCCTGCACCGACTGCTGCAGCTCCTTGGTGGCCTCGTCCCCCTGCCCACCATCGATGTGACCGCGGGCCATGGCCAGGTGGGCCTCGCCGATCCAGTACTGGGCGTTGGCGGCAAGCTCGTGATCGGGATAGCGCCGGAGGAACTCGCGGAATCCGGCGATGGCCAGGGCGTAGCTACCCTTGCTGAAGTCGATGTACGCCGCCTGGTAAATATCTTGTGGTTGCAGGGCTCCGGTCGACGGCCGGGCGCCAGGTGTGGCCACGGGGACGCCGGGGGCAGGCGACGGGGCCGTGGCGCGAGGCGCCAGGCTCGGGCTCGCGGCGACCCCCGGATTCGGCGCTGAAGGGTTCGGGGCCGGGGTGGTGGGTCGGGCCTGACGGCTGAGCGCCTCGAGTCGCGCGCTCAACTCGTCCACGCGCCGGCTCAGGGAGGTCACCGTTGCCGACATTCCCTCGACTCGCTGGGCGAGCCCGGCGGCTTGCCGCTCGCTCTCGCCCGCCCGCTCGCGTACGCGTCCTTCGACCTGGGGGGCCAGCCCGTCGAGCTGGGACTTCAGCTGGCGAACGGAGGTCTGCAGGGCAATGACGTCGGCGCGAAGGATCTCGACGTCCTGCTGGCTGGCGGTGCCGGTGACTTCAGCGATGTGGGCGCAGCCGGTCACCAGCACGAGCGCGACGAGGAGCCCGCCCGCGCTCCTCGCCGCGATCATGACCGGGCTCAGCGCGGCTTGACCAGGAAGTGGGCGCGCCGGTTGTTGGCCCAGCACGCGTCGTTCTTGTCCATGCAGCCGGGCCGCTCTTCACCGTAGCTGATGATGGTGATCCGACTTGACTGCACGCCCTGCGAGACGAGATAGTTCATGGCCGCCTTGGCGCGCCGCTCCCCGAGGGCCAGGTTGTATTCGTTGGTGCCGCGCTCGTCGCAGTGGCCTTCGATGAGCACCATCATGCTGCCGTTGCTCTTGAGCCAGGTGGCATTGGCATCGAGCGTCCGGGTGTCCGTGGGACGGATGTCATAGCGGTCGAAATCGAAGTGGATGTCCTTCAGGTCTGGCACGGCCACGAAGTCCTTCGGAATCGGTCGCGCCCCACCGCTGGCGCCGGGGCCCGAACCCGTCATGCCAGGGCCGCGGGCACCACCGGGACCCGATCCCGTCATGCCTGGCCCGCCGCCCGGTCCTCCGGAACGCGCGCCGGCCACACCCGGCTCACCCGCCTGCGAGGCCGGACCGGCCTGCATGCTGGTAGCCCCCCCACCCGGGGCCGGGGCTGAGGCCTGGGTCGTCGCGGGGCGTTTGGCGCACCCGGCGAGTGTCACGGTCAGAACGAGGAGCGAAACGATAACGCCACTGCAACAACGGCTTACCATGACTCCTCCTTTGGGGTCCGGATGCCCACGATGAACGAAATTGATCGTATCACGGCAGGCGCGGCGACCAAGAAGGACTTGTGTAGATGGCCGAACCGCGGGTGACCGGGGTCCGTTCGGTCCCGTCCGCCTGCATGGCGAAGATCTGCCACTGGCCCGAGCGGTTGGATTGGAACAGGATGTGGCGGCCGTTCGGCGCCCAGCTCGCGCTCTCGCTGTCGCCCGGCCCCGACGTCAGGCGGCGCGCATTCGACCCGTCGGGGGCGATGGCCCAGAGGTCATGCGTGCCCTCGCGGATCGTGAACACGATCGTGTCACCCCGGGGCGACCACCGGGGCTGGGTGTGGAACCCGCCCGTGGTGATCTGGCGTAGGCTGGCGCCCTCGTCGTCCATGACGAAGACATGCGGCCGCCCGAGACGGTCGGAGACGAAGGCGAGCTCGCGACCGGAGGGCGACCACGACGGATCGGTATCGATCCCGGCATGGCGCGTGAGCCGGCGGAAGACGCCAGTGGCCAGGGTGAGCACGTAGATCTCGGGGTTGCCGTCCTTCGACAGCGTGACGGCCAGGCTCCGCCCGTCCGGGCTCCAGGCGGGCGCCGAGTTGATGCCGGCAAAGGCGGCCAGGACCTGCTCGGGACGACGCTCGAAGGGGAAGGCTCTGAACAGGTCGGGGTAGCCGTTCTTGAACGACAGGTACACCAGCGAGCGGGTGTCGGGACCCCAGACGGGCATGAGGTTGATCGAGCCGTTACGCGCCAGCGCCCGCTCGGCATGCCCGTCGTAGTCGGCGACCATGATCTCCTTGGCGCCGCGGGGCCCGAGGACATAGGCGATCTTCGTGTCGGCCACGCCGCGCTCGCCGGTGAACTGCAGCACGATCTCGTCGGCAATCTTGTGGGCCAGGCGCCGCGGCTGGTCCGCGGCCACCTCGAATGTCCGGGTGGCAATGATGCGCTGCTCGGGGTTCGTCAAATCGTACAGACGCATCTCGGCCTCGAGACGTTGTCCGCGGAGCGCCAGGAGGCCGTGCACCCCGGCGTGGGCTCCGGCGGCGGCGAAGTCGGCCCAGGACTGCCGGAGCGCGGCCGTGTTATTGGCGGGAATGGCGCCGGTGGCCGCCACGACGGCGAAGAGCCCGGTGAAGGTGAGATCCTGGCCGGCCACGCCCGGTAGCTGCTTGGCCAGGCCTTGAGCGTCCGCCCCGCCCACGATGGAAAACTCCGGGATCGCGATGTTGATTTTCTTGCCACCAGTCCCCTGGATGTTGATCCAGACGTCGACGCCGCGCGGCTGGGCCCGAGAGGGCGGCGGGGCCGCGCCAAAGGGCAGGGCCAGCACGCTGAGGGTCACGATCGTCGCGGCCAGGCGTCGTGTCACAGACGTTACCTCGCGCTGGAGTCGTAGATGAACTGGAGACCGATGGTCAGCACCGGTTTCTCGAAGCCCTGGGGCAACGGGGGAAAGGGGCTGGCTCCGGCCACCGCGCGCACGGCGAACTGATCGTACGCGGGGTTGCCCGAGGTCTTGCTGACCGACACCCCCTTGAGCTTGCCGTCGCGCGCGATCTCGAAGATCACCTCCGGCTGCCGTCCGTGGATGGCCTGGCCTGCCCACCGCTCGTGGATCTTCCGGTGCACGGCCTGGATGTACCACGTGTACGGGAAATCTGAAACGTTCAGCGAGAGGCTGCCCAGGCCCTGCAGCGCACCGGTCGGCTGGCCGGCCGGCGGCGGGGGTGG
>JBOHPM010000246.1:0-5441 GCA_050731715.1 Candidatus Rokuibacteriota bacterium | reverse complement strand
GGTCAACGGAGAAGGTGTTGGTCGTTGATCCAGCGCGTGATGGCGCGGGCGAGGTCGGGCTCGTGGTTCTGGAAGCTGTGGCGGGCGCGGGGGATCACGATGCCAGTGAGGGACCGCGCTCGGATGGCATTTCGCGCAAAGGCGTCGATGAGGGCTTTGGGGGGACGGTCGAGGAACTCGTCTCGACTGCCAATGATCGCGGCGACGGGTACGCGGACTCGACGCAGCGCGGTCCAGCGGGCGTTGGGCCGGTAGTAGGGAAAGACGTCCTCGGGCTCGCCCGGCCGGTAGAGACTGACGTAGCGTCGGGCGCTCCAGTACCCGAAGGCGCGCGGGACGAGCGCGTTCGAATCACGCTTGGCCATCCGCGCGGCCACGGCCACACGGCGCTGCAGCTCACGGGGGCCCACTCGCTTCCGTTCCGCGGCGACGTCCGAGACGGGCCCGAGCAGGATCAGTCCGATCACGCGACGATCGCGAACCCGCGCCATGTAATGGAGAGCTTTGTTGGACCCGGTCGAATGTCCGGCCAGGATGACGCGGTCATAGCCGGCGCGGCGCGCGAACGCGATCGCCGTCCGGATATCCTCGACGCTTTCGCGGAAGCGCTCGAAGGCGGCGCCCGCGAGTTGCCTACCGGCCCGGGCGACGGTGTCGTGGCCGCGGTTGTTGAGCTTGATGTAGGCAATACCGATGGCGTTGAGGCGCGTCGACACCGCGCGGATGAGCGGCTGCCCCGAGGAGAAGACCGAGCCCAGGCCGTGCACCCAGATGAGAGCCACGTTCCGCCGGCGCCTCGGCTCGGCGATCACGCCATCCAGCCAGACTCCGTCGCGGGTGCGAACGCGCACGAGCGAGACAGAAACGCGGGCAATCGTGGTCACGGCAGCTGCATGAGCTGCAGGACGTTGCCGTCGGGATCGGCAAACGTGGCCACCCAGCCGCCCCACTTCTCGCGCTCGGGCGCCCGCGTGAAGACGACGCCGGCGCGGACCAGACGATCGTGGACGGCTCTGATGTCGGTTACGGCCAGATTGACCATGAGGCGCAGGGGGTCCCGGCTTGTCCCGCCGACGCCGTCGTGGACGCCCACGCTGAGCCGGATGCCGTGCCAGTCGAAGTTGACGAAGTCGGCCTTCGCCGAGCGCTGAGCGAGCCCGAGCGTCTCCCCGTAGAAGCGCGCCATTGCCGGAAAGCGATCGGCCGCGGTCCAGATCAGCACGCCGGCCAGTCCATCGATCGATCCCATCGTCCTCCGTCGCCTCCCCGTCAGGACTTCGATCTGGATTCTACGGCCAGGCGCCCAGTTGAGGCGATCGCGCCGCTGGTCTACGATTGACGCACATGAGGAAGCTCGCCAACACCACCGCGGTGGCGCCGATCGAGCGGCGAGTCGTCGTCGCTCCCGACGTCGGGCTCCATATCGAGGTGCGGAGCGCAGACGCGGCGGCCGCGCCCGTCGTGCTCGTCCACGGCCTGGCCTCGAACCTTCGCCTGTGGGACGGCGTGGCCGAACGGCTTCACGCGGTGGGGCACACCGTGGTCGCCATCGACCAGCGGGGTCACGGCCGCTCCGACGCCCCGGACATCGGCTACGAGCTCGAGACCGCGGTCGCCGACCTCCGGGCCCTGATCGAGACGCTAGGCCTCGAGCGTCCGCTGCTGGTCGGCCAGTCGTGGGGCGCCACCGTGGTGCTGGAGCTGGCGTGGAGGCATCCGGCCACGGTCCGTGGTATCGCCTGCGTCGACGGCGGGGTCACCGACTTGTCCCAGTCGTATCCGTCCTGGGATGACTGCCTGGCGAAGCTGACCCCGCCGACGCTCACGCACCTGACCCTGGCGGAGCTGGAGGCACGAATTCGCGCCGGCGTCCCCCACTTTTCCGATCGCGCGGTCGGCGCGTATCTGCACTGCTTCCGCGAGCTGCCCGACGGCAAGATCGAGCCGCGCCTGGCCCGGAGCCGGCACCTGACGATCCTGCGCTCGCTCTGGGAGTACCGGCCGTCGACGCGCTGGGCGACGCCGAAGGTCCCCAGCCTGCTCCTGCTGGCCGGCAGCGAAGACGACACCAGGATGGAGAACAAGCGTCGAGCCGAGGCGCAGGCCCTGGCCGCCGGCGGCAAGATCCGCTCGGTCTGGTTCACCCCGGGCCACCACGACCTGCACCTGGAGTCGCCGGAGCGGGTAGCCGACCTGTTGTTACAGGGTCTGCGCGACGGGTTCTTCGAGTGAGCGCGCGGACGCCACGGATCCTCGCGATCATGGGGTCGGGGGAGACCGCGCCCACCATGGTGACACCGCATCGCGAGATCGTGGCGCGGCTCGGCGAGGAACGTCCGCGCGCGGTGCTTCTCGACACGCCGTACGGATTTCAGGAGAACGCCGCCGAGATCACCCAGCGCGCGGTCGAGTACTTCGCCCACCGCGTCCAGCTCGCGATCGAGCCCGCCGGGTTTCTCGGCCCGCTGGCCGCCGATCCCGCGCAGCGCACGCCGATGGCCGAGGCCGCTGCGCTCTCGCGGGTGCGCACGGCGGGCTTCGTCTTCGCGGGGCCGGGTAGCCCGTCGTACGCGCTGTCGGTCTGGCGCGGCTCGCCCGTCCCCGAGGCGCTCGCCGTCAAGCTCGCCGAGGGAGGCGCCGTGGTGTTCTCCAGCGCGGCGGCCCTCACCGTCGGCCGCTTCAGCGTCCCCGTGTACGAGATCTACAAGGTCGGGCTGCCCGTGCACTGGCTCGACGGCCTCGATCTCCTCGGCCCGCTCGGCTTCGGGGGCTCGTGCGTGGTCATTCCCCACTACGACAACGCCGAGGGCGGGACGCACGACACGCACTACTGCTATCTCGGCGAGCGGCGATTGTCGGCGATGGAGGCGATGCTCCCGGAGGATGCGTGGGTGCTCGGCATCGACGAGCACACGGCCCTCATCGTGGACCTCGACGCGCGCACGGTCTCCGTGACCGGGCGCGGCGGCCTCACCGTGCGCCGGCGCGGGGCCTCCCGCGTGTTCCCGGCCGGAGAACGACTGGGCCTCGACGCCCTGTTCGCCGCGGCCCGGGGAGATGCCTCATCGACCCGCCCGGCCGCCGCCGGCACGACCGCGGAGGGGACGACGGCACCGGCGCCAGGCGAGGCCGTCCCGGCGGCCACGAAGTCCCCACTCCTGTCGGCGGTGGCGAAGCTCGAGCAGGCGTTCGAGGCGGCCATCGCCGCCCGGCGGGCGGCCGACGCGGCGGAAGCGGTGCTAACCCTCGACCGCTCCATCCTCGAGTGGTCGGCCGACACCCTGCAGACCGACGAGCCCGACCGGGCCCGCGCGGTGCTCTACTCCTTGATTCACCGCCTCGGCGAGGCCGCGGCCGACGGTCTCCGGGACCCCCGCGAGCTGCTCGCCCCGGTCGTCGATGGTCTCATCGTCCTCCGCAAGGATCTGCGGGCCGCCAAGCAGTGGGAGCTCGCCGACCGCCTGCGCGACCGTCTGGCCGCGGCCGGCATCGAGCTCCGCGACACCCCGGCCGGCACCGTGTGGGAGTTGCACAAGTGACCTCCTAGCTCCGCAGCTCGGGCACCACCCAGAACGGGGCGCGTCCGGCTTCCACGCGCTGAATATTGTCGAACCCGTTGCGGTAGGCCTTCGTCCAGTTGTCCCAGGTGGGGCCAGCGCTGTGCGGCGTCAGGATGACGTTCGGGAGCGAGAACAGTGGGTGGTTCTTCTTCGGCGGCTCCTCCACCATCACGTCCAGGCCGGCGCCGGCAATCGTCCCTGACGTGAGCGCCTGATGCAGCGCATCCTCGTCGACGACGGGGCCGCGGCAGGTGTTGATGAGGATCGCGCTCCGCTTCATCATCGCGAGCTCGCGCGTGGAGATCATCTTGCGCGTGACGTCGTTCAACGGCACGTGCAGGGTCACGATATCGGACGTGCGGAGGAGCTCCGTGAACAGGGAGAACCGGACGCCAAGCGCGTCCTCCTGGTCCTCGCTGAGCCGGAGGATGTCGTAGTACCGCACGTCCATGTCGAACCCCGCCACGCGGCGCGCCACCTTCTTGCCGATGTTGCCGAGCCCGATGATGCCGAGCCGCTTGCCCTCCACCTCGTAGGTGCGGATCGAGGCGAAATCACTGGCCCGCCACGTGCCGGCCACGACGTTGAGGTGGTGATAGACGAGCCTCTTGAGCACGGCCAGCATGAGCATGACCGCGTGCTCGGCGACGGCCACCGAGTTGGCACCGCCGTTGTTGGCCACGGGCACCTTGGCCTTGCGCGCGGCCTCGATGTCGACCCGGTCGTAGCCGGCGCTGGTGAGCTGCACCAGCTTCAGCCTGGGCGCGGCCCGGAAGAACTCGTTGCCGATCCCGTGGCGCGGCGAGCCCAGATAGTACTCGGCGTCGGCCGCGACATCGTAGAACTCGGGCTTGGTCGGATCGACGACGATCAGCTCCATGCCGGGCGGGAGCAGCTCGCGCGCGATCTCCATGACGGGAGCCGACTGCTGGGGCGTGAGGATCTTGGTCACGAGTCTCCTCCTGAGGGGTCGCTGATGAAGATGGCGCTGGAGTGCCAGTGATCCTTCTTCCCCTGCATGAAGCCCAGGTCCTTCTGACGCTTGACGCCCTCGGGCGTGCGGAAGGAGATGACCTCGGCTGGCGAGTGGCCGGGCCACTGGAACGAGGCGCGGTCGTAGGCGGCGCCGAGATCATACACGCGGCCTTGCTTCGGGATCGCGAGCGCAGCCATGACCTTCTGCGGGGTGATGGCGTTCAGCGCGCCGATCTCGTCGTTCGGTCCCCAGATCCAGCCGTACCCCTTACCCTTCACCCAGCCCTTGGCGGCCGGCGGCTGCGCGCCGGCCAGGCCGCTCGCGAGCGCGAGGGCAACCACGAAAACTGCCGCGCCGACCATCCCCCAGCATGCTCTCGAAGCTTTCATGGCTCGCCTCCTTGCGACGGCTGGCCAGCGTAATCAGCGGCTGCCGGGCTGTCAAGGAACCCCCCTGACGCGAGTCGAGATACAATCCCGCGCATGCCAGACTACATCCCCAGCCCCAGGCAGTGGGTGCGCGACCAGGTCGAGCTCTACGAGCGCAGCGGCGGAACCGAAGGCACCACGCTCCGTGACACCGGGCTCCCGGTGATCATCGTGACGCACACCGGCAACAAGACGGGCGCGGTCCGCAAGACGCCGCTGATGCGCGTCAAGGACGGCGCCAACTACGTCCTCATCGGCTCGCTGGGAGGCGCGCCAAACAATCCGGTCTGGGTGTACAACCTGCGCGCCAACCCTGTCGTCGAGATCCGCGACCACACCAACGTCCAGAGGATGCGGGTGCGCGAGGTCAGCGACGAGTCCGAGCGCGCGCGTCTGTGGAAGCTCGCCGTCGCGGCCTATCCGCCTTACGAGGAGTACCAGGCCAAGACCACACGACGGATCCCGGTCTTCGCCGCC
>JBOHPM010000245.1:0-5453 GCA_050731715.1 Candidatus Rokuibacteriota bacterium | reverse complement strand
GTCGCCCCGCCGGACCAGCCCACCGTCGCCACTGCGCCCGGGGACAGTACGCCCGTCCCCACCGCCCCGGTCCCCGAGGTGATCCCCGCCCCCGCAGCGCCGGCGCCACCCGTCGCGGCCCCATCCGTCGCGGAGGAGGTCCGGGCGGAGGAGCGCGCCCTTGACGCTGCGGCCCAGCCGGGCCAGAGGCCGACGACGCCCCGGACCAGCGTGGAGCACATGGCGACGTTCCTCGTCGAGCGCGATGGGCCGGAGCGGGCGATCCAGACCGCGCGTGCCGTCGCCAGCTTCTATCCGGCGAGGAGTGCCGACTTCACATACTGGCAGCAGGTCATCGCGGCCATCCGAGCCTCGACCGCGCCGAAGGGTGAGCCCGGTGCAGCCGGGAGCGACGCGATCACAGCTCCCACGGCGGATCGATCGCCAGCGGCACCTCGATGAGCGTGGGGCCGTCGGCCCGGAACGCCGCCTGCAGGGCCGCGGGTAGCGCATCGGCCTGCGTGACGCGCTCGCCGCGGGCGCCGAAGGCGCGGGCCAGCGCTTGAAAGTCTGGATTGGCGAGGTCGGCTTCTCCCCAACGGCCGAAGAGCTTCTCCTGTAGCCATTTGATCGCCCCATACCGATCGTCGTTCATCACGACGAACGCGATGGGCAGGCGATACTTCACCGCCGTGGCGAGCTCGCTGACGGAAAACATGAAGCCGCCGTCGCCGACGACCGCGGCCACCGGGAGGCCCGGCTGGGCGATCTGGGCTCCGATCGCCGCGGGCACGGCGTAGCCGAGGACCGCGGTCCCGATCGGGTAGAGGAAGGTCCTAGGGTTCATGACAGGAAATCGCCATTCCATCCAATAGTTGATGCCAGTTTGATCATTCACCACTATACCTTCGCGTGGCAGCGCCTGTCTGAGCGCGCCGATGAGCGCAGCCACCTCGGCGGTGTAGCCCGGGCCCGCCGCCTGCCGTAGCTCGGTGAGGCGCGTGGCCTCCCATGTGGCATTTCCCGAGCCCGGGCCCAGGGCCTCGACGAGGCGGGCCAGACCGTCCCGGGCGTCACCCACGATGCCGAGCTGCGGCTTGAAAAGCTTGCCGATCACGCCGGGATCGAGATCGAGGTGGATCAGGGTCTGGCCCGGAGAGAAGGACAGCTTGAGCAGCAGCCCCTGCGTCGAGCGGGCGGAGAAGCGGCAGCCCACGGCGAAAACGACGTCGGCAGCCCGAATGGCTGGCTCGCTGACGCGCCCGTTGGGAAGCACGCCGAGCCAGAGCGGGTCGTCCTCGGCGATCGAGCCGCGGCCCATCACGGTGGTGATCACCGGAGCGCCCAGGCGGCGGGCCAGGGCCCGAAGCTCCTGCTCGGCGCCGGCAGCGACGACCCCACCGCCGGCGATGATGAGCGGCTGCTGCGCGCGCTCGAGCCGGCGGGCCGCTTCGAGGATGTCGTTGACGTGGCAGGGTGGCCGTCGACCGCTGCGTGTGGTCCGCAGCGCGCCCTCGCTCCTCGCCCCCAGCAGATCGTTGGGGATGGAGATGGCGATGGGGCCAGGACGACCCGTGCGCAGCAGGTCGAAGGCCCCGGCGATCGTGGTGGCGATGTCGCCCGCGGACCCGACGGTTTCGGCCATCCGGCAGACCGGGCGAAAGCACTCGATCTGGTTGGGGATCTCGTGGAGCGCCCCGAGGTCGCGCCCGACCAGGGGCGCGGCCACATCCGACATGATGACCAGGACGGGCACCGACCCCGAGTACGACTCGGCCAGCGGGGTCAGCGTGTTGGTGGCCCCGGGGCCCGTCGTCACGAGGACAACCCCCACTTCACCGGACGCGCGAGCATAGCCGTCGGCCATGAACGCGGCACCTTGCTCGTGGCGGGCCAGCACGTGGGTGAGATCGGACTGGCCCAGCAGCGCATCGTACACGGCGAGGTTGTGGATGCCCGGAATGCCGAAAATGTGGCGGACGCCTTCGGCGCGCAGGGCTTCCACGACCCACTGCCCGCCCGAGCGTCCTCCGGCGTTCACCGAGCCCTCATGCCGGCCGCCGCAGGGCGTACTCGCGGCCCCCGAGCCGGAGCAGCCCCGCCCCGGTCCGCTCGTCGTACTCGGCCAGCCTGAGGAGCTGGAAGGCCGCGGCGCGGCTGAAGCGCGCCTCGAACGCGCCGCCCTTGACCGGACAGTACGGGATGTCGCCCGGACCCAGGCGCAGCGCCGCCGGGTCGATGGCCGTCTCCGTCCCATCGTTGAGCACTGCTCGCAGGTGGTCGCCCTGCGACTCGACGCGGGTCACGACCCAGGGCACGTCCTCGACCTCCACGGCAATGCGTACCCGAGTCTGGATGAAGTAGTCCTCCGCGTCGCGGCGGAGATTGGCTCTCAGGTTCGCCAGGATCCCGGGATGCGTGATCTCGACGTCGTCGTCGTACCAGACACCGTCGACGTCCACACGGAGACGGGGAAGCTTCCACTCCGCCGGCGGGGACCCGGGGCCCGGGCTGGCGGGCTCTGGCATCAGAACACCACGCTCGCGTAGCTGACCACCCCTTGAGGATCGGGCCACTGGCCGTAATGGCGCAAGACACCAGGGCGCTCCCCCATCACCCGCAGGACGGCGTAGATCGCGGAGAGCCCGCAGATGCGACGGCGGTCGCCGTCGCGAGCTACCGATTCGTAAAAGCCTCGGGCGTCACCGGCCACCACGGCCTGCAGCATGACCCGGTCCTCCTGCTCGATACGATCACGGTCAGCCGCCGCCACCGGCGACCGGTCGCCGAAGCGAGGGCCCACGTGGGCCAGGTCCGCTCCGGCGATGAGGGCCACGTGTCGGCCGCTCGTGGCGATGGTCTCGGTGAGCCCATCGAGAAAGCGCACCACGGCGCCGTCGTGCTCGACGTCCTGCCCACTGGCCAGGGCCTCGTGGGCGAAGCTGGCCAGGATGGGCACGATCGTGAAGTCCCGGCGCTGCCCGTAGAGGTAGCGGAGGAAGACCGCCTGGAACTCGATGGAGTGCTCGGTACGATGCGCCCCCTCGGAGGCGAAGCCGTCCTTGCCGGCGCGCGCGGCGAGCCGCTCCACGAAGTCGCGGTCGACGGCGGCCGGACCGAGCGGGGTCTCGTAGTCCTTGAAGGTCAGCGCGAAGGGATCGGCCATCCCCGCGTGGCAGGTGCCGAGGATGACGAAGAGATCGGCGCGGCAACGCTCGGCGACGTCGCGGTAGGCCCAGGCATAGGCGGGTCCACCGCGGTGGTAGTCGATGTGGGGAGCGACGATCGCGGCCACCCCGTCGCCGATGGATCCCGGGGCGGCCACCGGGCCGGGTCCGGCCGGCGGGGCAAAGAACCCGTCGATCGCCGCGCGCAGCTCGTCGGCCTGGCCCGCATACGCCCCGCCCGCGTGCGCGGCGGGGCGCGTGGGCGCGGTGAGGAACGCCCCATCGATGGCCGCGCGCCGGGCGGCGAACCGCACGCCGTCCAGGAAGCCGTGCTCATCGAGCGTGGCGATCAGCCTCTCGATGTCCTCCCGGGGGATGATCTGGCCGTGCCGCCGGGTGAGCTCGGCCTGGACGTCGAGCACCGAGCGCTGGCCATCGACCAGGGCGACGATCTCGACGAGGGGCCAGGGCAGCATCAGGACCGACGCGGCATAGCCTGCAGGATCGCGCAGCACCAGCACACGCCGCCCCTCATGCTCCACGGGGAAGGCCTCGATGGGCCGAAGCCGGGGGACCGCGTCGCTCAGGTTATTCGTGCGGGAAGGACAGGATGATGGCGTCGAGCCGGATCACGCGATACTCCTCACCGGCGACGTAGAAGTAGTGGCCCTCCACCTCCTCGGGGCTCTCCTCGAAGGCCACCACCGTCTTGAGCGCGGGCATCTCCCGGAAGGCGCTGGCGCCCTCGTCGAAGCCGTCGCCCCGGGCCACGACCTCGCCATACCTGATCGGCGAGCCCTTGGGACAGTGCACCCGCACGTCCGCGGGAGCCTCGGGGAGCAGCTTAACCAGGAGGTTGATACCGTAGACCTGGATCGGGATGTTCGTCATCGGCCTCCTCGCCAGGCGAAGCGTTCTTTGATCATACCACGCGAGATTGCGAGCGGCCGGGAGCAGCCACTGGCCGCGACGAGGCACGCCACAGATAGGCCGTCAGCAGCGCGCCCACCACGACGGCGGCCGCGCCCCGGAGTGGTCGGCCGAGCAGTATCGTGCCGATGCCGAAGAGCCCCAGGTAGACGACGACGCAGCCAATCACCCACTGCACCAGCCCGGCGCGGAGCGCGCCCTCGGCCGACGCACCGGGAACCACCGCTTGCCAGCCCGGCCCTCCCGGGCGGACGCGCATGTAGAAGGCGCGCAGGCGGTCGGCGGGCTCCGCCGGCGTGGCCAGGGTGACGGCCAGCCACACCGCTGTCGTCGCCGCGGTCGTCACCAGCAGCAGCCAGGCGAACTGTCGGGGGTCGGCGGCGCTCAGCCCGAAGGTGAACTGGGCAACGAGGGACACCACGAGCGCGGCCGCCATCGCGCTCACCTCAGACCAGGCGTTGATCCGCCACCAGTACCAGCGCAGGAGGTAGACGAGGCCAGTTCCCGCGCCGATGGCGAGGAGGAACTTCCAGGCATCCTCCACGGAGCCGATGTAGTAGGTCACGACGCCGGAGATCGCCATCATGGCCAGCGTGGCCACCCGTCCCACGGCCACGTAGTGGGCCTCGCCCAGGCCTCGCGCCCAGAAGCGGCGGTACACGTCGTTGACCAGGTAGGAAGCGCCCCAGTTGAGCTGGGTCGAGATTGTCGACATGTAGGCGGCGAAGAAGGCGGCCAGGAGCAAGCCCCGCCAGACCGGCGGCAAGTGATCCACCATGACGCGCACGTAACCAGATTCGGGATCCTCGAGGCCGGGATAGAGCACCATGGAGACCAGGGCCACGACGATCCAGGGCCACGGGCGCAGCGCGTAGTGCGCGATGTTGAACCACACGGCGGCCAGCAGGGCGTGCCGCTCGTCCTTGGCCGACATGATGCGCTGGGCGACGTAGCCGCCGCCGCCCGGCTCGGCCCCCGGATACCAGGAGGCCCACCAGTTGACGGCCAGGTAGACGAAGAAGGTCAGCGCGGGCATCCACGCCGAGTCGAGCGTAGGCACGAGGGCCAGGGGGGCATCGTCCGGGTATCGGGTGTGGAGCGCGCTCAACAACCCACCCATGCCCCCGACGGCGCCCAGCGCGAAGTAGGCCAGCGCAATGCAGCCCGTCATGGCCAGCGCGAACTGGAAAAAGTCCGTGACCAGGACCCCCCACAGCCCCGAGATCGCCGAGTAGGCGCCGGTCAGGACGAACAGGCCCACGGTGGCCTCCCACTTCCCCACCCCCAGCGTGAGGCCGAGGATCTTGGCCATGGCCGCCGTCACCCATCCGATGATGATCGAGTTGACGGCCAGGGCCAGGTAGCACGCCCGGAAGC
>JBOHPM010000244.1:0-5459 GCA_050731715.1 Candidatus Rokuibacteriota bacterium | reverse complement strand
GGAATCGGCGATCACGATCCCCGGAACGGGTGATCACGATGCGCCGGAATCGGTGATCAGGATCGAACGGAAGGAGCGATCACGATCGGCCGGAACGGGCGATCAGGATGGGCCGGAACCATCAGGTGCGGCAGCAGCCGCACCTTGGCCGCCTTCTCGTACCAGTGCATGGTGAGCGGCGTGACGTCGTTCGCCTTCTTCTTCCGCCACTCCTCCCAGAGGTCGGCGACCGTCGGCCGCTTCGGAGCCCTCTCGGGAAAGTGCCGGGCGAGGTCGAGTGTTCCGAGGAAGGCTTCCCGGTCGATGGCCTCGGCCTTGGCTTGCAGGATCTCGATGTTCTTCGGGGTCGCCGGCAGCTCGGAGAAGACGCGCTTCCGGCGGCCTCCGATGTGGAGGTCAAGAAAGAGGCGGTTGGTGCGTCGATCGACTCTGACCCTTGCGCCCATGGATTCCTTCGCGGAGCAGAGCCTCCACCTTCGACCAGAGGAAGATCGGTCGACCGGTGAGGCGGGTGAAGTGGACGCCTTCGCGGAAGACCCCTCGCCACATGAGGTTCCGGATGGTTTTCGGCGTGTAGGGAACGCGCTCGGAAAGCTGGGCGACGGAGAGGTATTCCTCGGACATGAGCGCCCTCGGCCCTGGCGGTCGGACAGATCTGGACTTCATGGAAACAGCCTCCTTCGCTGCTGTCGTGGAGGCGGCGGTGAAATGGGATCAAGCATCGCGGTCGAGATGAGCCCGTGGCGAGCCCGGGGACGCGGTATCTGCGCCGATCGGCGGACCTTGTGCAGACTGGCGCTCCGATGGTCAGTCAGCTTGCCGATCGCATGGCAGTGGCAGGCATACGGTGCCTAACTCGGTCCTCACCGAGTCGGTCCCATTCTGGTCTCGAACTCGGCGCCGGCGATGCCCGGACGCGTAGTAGCGGATATGTCGTCGCATGTACGGTTGCCCCGGTCGCACTTCGACTCCACGCCGCTTCAGTTCTTCGACGACCTGATCGACGCTCAGCCCGTCGCGGAGGAGGGCGAGAATGAGTTCCGTCCTGCGGCGTCGGACATCGACGCTGACGCCGAGATTCTGGAGGCCTCTGATCACGACCGGCGCGTCATACGCCGCGCCGCAACGAGGGCCCGTGGTGATGCCGCCGTACGCATTGAGGGCCGTCGCGATTTCCTCGGGCCAGGCGCCGCGCTCGTGGAGTCGTTTCGCGAGCTCGCGGATGTTGCCATGCGGGAGGAATTCCAGTCGCGTACGCTCGCCCCCATGCCAGACGATTTCGATCTCGACCTCGATGTCACCCCGCCGCCGGAAGATGACGCGTTCGACGAGGCACCGGATCAGGCGTTTGCGATCCTCGTGGGTCGTCGAGGGCGCATCCCAGATGAGGGCGTAGTCCTGGGCGAGGGTGCGCAGGCGCGTCAGTTCGTCATCAGAAAACGGCGTCGGGATGACGCGCAGGGCGAGATCGTACTCGGCCTTCCGGCGCGCGGCCTCCCCGAGCGCGGTTTCGAGCTCCGACTCCAGGAGGCGGAAGACGCGTTCATTTCGGGGGTCGGCCGCCTTCAGTCGTTCCTTGGCGGCTTTGGCTTCCCGCTCGGCGATCTGACAGCCCTGACGGAGGTGAGCCGTGCGTGCCTCGCTCTCGTCCCGAAGACGATCCAACGTCGCCCGCACCAGATCAACATCGAGGCCTCTCAGAACGTCGAGGACTCGCGCGGCGACGAGGGGGTCGATCCGAAGCGCGCTGTGGTGTCGACAGTGGCCATCTCTCGGGTCGGTTCGCGGCCCGAGGCAGACGTACTTCGCCCCGATCCGGCCACGATCTTTCCAGTAGCGGGTATGCATCCGACGATCACAGTCGCCACACCAGACAAGCCCCTGGATGAGGGCCGCGCCACGCAACGGTGGCTGCTGAAGACGAAAGGCGCTGCGCTCGACCACGGCCCGCATTCGCCAGAACCGATCGGGTTCGATGTACGCTTCATGGTGGTTGTCCACGAGTTGCCATTGCTCGCGCGGCACGGTGCGCGCCTTGGCGCGTCCCCTCCCTGGTCCTCGCTCTACCCGACCGAACAGAAGGGACGCGTGCTTCCTGCCCCAGCAGTAGTAGCCGGCGTAGTGCGGATTCGCGACGATGCGTGCCACCGACCCCACACGCGCTGGACGCCAGACGACCCCGCCCCCGGTGGGGCGGTTGGCCGGCAACAGGATGCCCGCGTCCCGGAGGTGCACGGCGACGCGGCGTAGGGAGCGCAGGCGCTCGTAGAGATTGAAGACCTCTGTGATCGTCTGTTGGACGGCAGGGTCCGGATCCTTCACCCACTGTCGAGTTGGCTTGCCGAGACTCACATACCCGACGGGCGGGCGCGACATCGCGAAGCCGCTCTTGATCAGCGCTTTCTTCGACTCCTGCAGTCTCTGAATCCGATCGTCGTTTTCGTACTCGTCGAAGACGGATCGGATGCCAAGCATCAAGCGCTGGCTCGGAATCTTCGGATCGACCAGCTGGCCGTCGAGGAGGACGAGGACGTCGTAGAGCTGGCAAGCGCCCACGAGCATGACGAAGTCGCGATGCGACCGACTGGCCCGCGAGGTCGCGCTGAAGGCCACGAGGCCGACCTCTCTCCGCGCGATCGCCTCGTGAAGGAGCTGCCAGTCGTCGCGGACTTCGGCGCACGTGCCGGTGATGCCCATGTCGCCGTCCAGGATCCACACGCGGTCCTTCGGCCATCCGAGGCGGTGGATGAACTCCAGCTGGTTCATCTGCACCGCCGTACTGCCGATGTGGACTCGAACCTGATGAAAGGTCGACTGCCGGATGTACAGCGCGGCCTTCCGGCTCAGGTGGGTCGCCGTGACGGACGTCCAGTCGGTGTTCATCGGTCCCGCTCACCTGGGCGGCGGCTCTCTGACGCGGTCACCGCCTCCGCACGTCGTCCCACCTGGTCAACCCTGGACACCATCGTCTCCCACCTCCGCGCGGACGGGTCCCACGCGGCCGGCGTCGATCTGATCGTCATGTTCGTGCTCATTCGACCCGTCCGCGCCGGAATGCCGGAGGGCGCGGAGGAGCAACTCTGTCAACAGCGTCACCAGATGGTGACGGTGGACATCGTTCTCGAGAGGACTCGTCATAAGCGGCCTTGAGGGGTGCCATGGTGGCCAAGAGGTTTCGGATAGCGTCGATCGGCAGCAAGGGGCGATGCTCAGCAACCTGTGCGGTCGACCTCGAAGGAGACGACAGGTTGCTGTCGATGCTGCGGCTGCCACACGGTCGGCCGCCGGTCTCCGATGGTCGCCTCTCAGGGACATCCGGCCGCTGTCCGTCACAAGGCTCCTGGACCATGTCGGTGACACCTCCGCTCGGCGCGTCCTCGAACCGGCTCCCTCGGTCAGCGCCCGAGGCACGCGCCGCTACAGGGGCACCCTGGGAACAGGCGGGTGGGTCTCGACACGGGCGAAATGGGCTCGAGGAGTGTACGTTATCCGTGATTCTGATAATTGGGTGCGCAGATGACTCCGGTACTCGACCGACGAAAGGCGATTCAGCGGCTGTTGGCCGAGGGCCGGTCCTGTCGCGCTACCGCGCGGCTGCTCGGCTGCTCGGACCGGACAGTCCGGATCTGGCGGGACCGCGCGACGCTCGACACGCGCCCTGGCCGAGGCCGTAAGCCGCGGATCACCGCGGGGATCCTGGAGACGAAGGCGTCAGAACTCGTCGCGGCGGGCGAGTCGGTCACGGCGCAGGGCTTGGCGCAGGCGTGCGGCGCGAGCTTGGCGACGGTGTACCGGACGGCGAAGCGGGCTGGGCTGAGCCAGCGATTTGGCTGGCGATCGTTTGTCTACGAACGGTCAGCGGAGCCCGCGGCGACCGACGCCGGCCCAGGACGCGATCACCGCGCGTGCGGCTGTGGAGACCGAGGAGTCCCGAACGGTTCGTATCGGACGCGTGCCGGACGCCGACCCCAGTGGCGTTGCCGGTGGGGGTGCGGAGTGCCGCGACGCAGCAGCATCTACTATCGCCGGCGATGGGGAGAGAGCCGCCTCAATTTCATCGCCCTTATGTTTCGGTCGAGCAGGCGGGAGGAATTCGCGGACACAGTCAGGTTCCTGTCGGGCACTCTCGAGATCCCACCGAGCTCGCTCCGTCGGGTGCGCCGTTCGCTGATGCGAGGCTCTCGGGCGCTCGATCACTTGACCGACGCCGAGGTCGAGCGGTGCGCGAAGGAGAACCATCAGTGGCTGATGCAGCTCCTCGAGCGAGACGACCAGCCCCTCCGCTTTGCCGAAAACCTTTACGGGTTCCGGCTCGCGTTCTCGCGCCGCTCTGTCTGGACGGCTCATCTTTAAGGTAAAAGGATAGAGTTTCGAGCCACCCGTGCTCTGGCGGTCTCTCCGACGTCGCCGCGACTGCCAGGCGGGGCGCGTGGGGACTGTGATCATTGCCTCGCTCGATCGGCTTTCGCGGGAGGTCCGGCTCGCCGAGAACCTCTTCCCGAGTTCCAGGAGGTCGGCGTGGAGATCTTGATCGCCGACCTGCCGACGTACAACGGGAAGGACCGGAAGGACGTACTGATCCGGCAGATCCGCGAGGCGATCGCCGAAGAGAATCGCAAGGACATCATCGAGAGGCTCTGGAAGGGCCGCCAAGAGCGCGTCCGGCGAGGTTTACCCGCCGGCGGAAACCTTCCCTATGGCTTCGCACGTTCAGGCAAAGAGATCGTGCTGGTCGCCGAGGAGATCAGGATCGTGCGCCTCATCTTCGAGGCCGCAGACCTCGACGTCACAAAAATCGCTACAGTGCTGAACGAACGGATGTTCACCCGGCGTAACGGGAAATGTGGGGCGGCGCGGCAGGTTGCTGCGATCCTCGCGCGCCGGCCGCTCTACTACGACGGCATGATCAGGTACGGCGAGGCGTCAGGACAGAACCCGCACCTGGCCGTAATTGGAAATGACTCCGACCGATGCGAGGAACGGGACTCAACCGGCCGGAAAAAGCGAAACGGCGCCGCTTTGAAAAGAGGCGCCGGACCACCTTGTAGCACCGAGGAGGAAGGTGCGCAAGGGCGAGGCCTTACCGTTCCAGTACTGCTAGGCGGGCGACTGGACGCGCCCCGGGCTCTCGTTGCGCGGGGCGTCGGTAGGGCCTAGAATCGGCCGAAATCGGGCACTGAGAACAATGGCTACTGATCCCCCATCCGAGGAGCTCCAGGCCTTCTTCCGCTCAGGGATCACGGCCGAGGACTTGCCCGGCCTCTTCCTGCTGCGCCGGGCCTGGCCGATGTTGAACGCCTTCATCACGCTGTTTCGGGGTGGCGAGGACGAAGTCTGCGGGTTTCGGCCCATCGTGATCGGCCGGATCGGAGCATCGTGATCACCGGGATCGGCCGATCGTGATCAAGAAAATCGGCCTCGTGATCACCGAGATCGGAGGATCGTGATCAGGGTGATGG
>JBOHPM010000243.1:0-5469 GCA_050731715.1 Candidatus Rokuibacteriota bacterium | reverse complement strand
CCCAGCTCGGCCAGCGGCCAGACGCAGGTGGGGGCGTTCACGAAGCGGGTCGGCTGCACGTCGGGCTGGTGGCAGGCCTCCCAGTCCTTGGTGCTCATCCAGTAACGGGCGTTGGGGAAGGTCGGGATGTACTTCTGGCCTTCCGCCCGGAGGTTCCAACCGACGTGGTCACGGTGCAGGTGGGTCATCACCACCATGTCGACCTCGTCGGGGCGCACGCCCTTGGCCCGGAAGTCCGTCAGAAGCTGGCCCCAGGGGACGTCGGGCCCATCGGCGGGCTTGGGGCCGAGGCCCGTGTCGACGAGGACCGTTCGCCCGTCCGAGCGGATGAGGTACGAGCCGAGGTTGAAGCGGACCTTGTGGTCGGTCAGATGAGACTCGTAGGGCTGCCACTCCGTCTCGGGAATGGTCGGGAAGAAGTTGCAGAGGTCGAACTCGAGCAAGCCATCCGTCAGCGCCATGATTTCGACGTCGCCCACCCTGATCATGTCACTCGCCATGGGTCCCTCCAGGGTCTCGCACGCGGGCTACCGACGGCCCGAGCGATCATCGCACGCCAGGCCCTGGACGGGGAAATGGGATAGCATGGCCACCGCGATGCGCGGCGCGCTCGCGACGGCGCCCACCCCGAGGAGGTCGACATGGCGGTCGAATTCGGTGTGCTCATTCCTACTCGCGAGGCAATCATGTCGGGCCGTCCGGAGACGAGCGCGCTGCTGGCCATGGCCGAGCGCGCGGAGGCCGCCGGCTTCGACTCCGTGTGGATCGGCGATTCGATCACGGCGCGGCCCCGTCACGAGCCGCTCACGCTGCTGGCCGCCGTCGCCGCCCGAACCCGGCGGGTCCGGCTCGGTACCGGCGTGCTGCTGCCGGCCCTGCGCAATCCGGTGGTCCTGGCCCACGTCGTCGGCACCCTCGATCGTATCGCCGAGGGCCGGGTCATCCTGGGTGTCGGCATCGCCGCCGACAACCCGGCCATCCGCAAAGAGTTCGCCGCGGTGGGCGTGCCCTTCGAGCGGCGGGTCGGGCGGTTCCTCGAGACGCTGGAGATCTGTCGCGCCCTGTGGCGACGGGACGGGGTGAGCTTCAGCGGCAAGCACTTCACGCTGGACAACGCCACCGTGGAGCCGAAGCCGCATCGGCCCGGCGGCCCGCCCATCTGGATCGGTGGCAGCGGCCCCACGGCGCTACGCGAGGCCGCGCGCTTCGACGCCTGGTTCCCCACCGGCCCCAGCGTGGAGTTCTTCGCCGAGCACTTTCCCAAGATCCAGGCCGCCGCGCGAGCGGCCGGCCGTGCGCCCGACGCGGTGACTGGCGCCGCCTACGTCACGCTCGCGCTGGATCCCAATCGGACCGCTGCCGAGCAGCGGCTGAACACCTTCCTCGAGACCTACTACGCGTCGCCGGCCCGCACGATCCTGGCCCGCCAGGCCTGCTACGCCGGCCCCATCGAGGGCTGCGTGGACTGGCTCCAGCGCTGGATCGCCGCCGGGGCCCGCCATCTCAATCTGAGATTCGCCGGCGGCGACCAGCTCGCCCAGGTGGACGAGGCGGCGTCCAAGCTGCTGCCCAGACTCAAGAAGGGCTGAGTCAGCCCGATCTACTGTCCCATGACGCACGGACCCGGCGCCGCCTAGCAGCACCCCCCGGAGACACCGGCCCGGCGCGGCTCGATCAGCTCGACGCGGACGTCGTCAGGCGCGCGCAGGAACGCGATGCGCGGACCATTGGGCACCTGAATCGGCCCCTCCAGCAAGCGAGCGCCCAACCCCTCCAGACGGGAGATATCCGCTTCGAGATTCTGCGAGTCGAGCCCGAAGTGCTCGAGCCCATGATGCGCGCTGGCGTCGCCGGGTCCGAGCTTCTCCCCGGTGCGCGCCCCTGAGATGTTCACGGCCATTCCGCCGTCCTCGCTCTGACAGCGGATGAAGCGATCGCCGAAGCTCCGCGTCTCGTCGCCGACGATCTTGAAGGCGAACGCCTTCACGTACCACTCGGCCGTCTTCCGCGGATCCGGGGCCTTGAGGTGGATGTGGTTGATGCGAAAGGGCATGGCTCAGGTCCTCACAGCTCGAAGGTCTTGACGTACACGCCGGGCGAGCCCTGAGCGTGGCGCATGTGGGTCCGCATGCGGGCATTGGCCGGGTTGACATCACGCTGGGCGTTCCAGGCCCCGCTCTCCGAGACCTTGGGGTTCTCGAACTCGTAGAAGGTCATGTAGGTCGGCGTGCCGACGAGGGCGCGATAGCGGCGCCCACGGATCACGCCGGGGACCTTCTCGTAGTTGGGGACGTAGACGGTGTTGTACCAGGTGTTCCACTCGTCATCGACCTCACGCGGCACGTCCATGCGGCCGATCTGGAGCGCGGGCGCAGGGCCGCTCTCCGCCGCCGGCGCCGCCAGCGCCTTGGGATGGATCATCGTGTACACGTTGCGGATGTAGTTGGTCGCGATGGTACCGGGGCCGTAGCGCGTGGTTCGCTCCGTCGGATTAGCCGACACGCGCTTGTAGGCCTCGCTCTCCAGCACCGCCGGGCTCTCCAGCTCATAGTAGGCCAGGTGCTTGGGCCCGCCCTTCACCGCTTCGTAGCGGGCCCCGCTCAAGAACCCGGGGATGGCCAGCCGCTCGGCCAGGTGCTCCTCGTTGTACCAGCGGTTGAAGTCCTTCTCCTTGTCGGCGGGGACGTCGGCCCAGACCACGAGCAGCGCGGTACCTTTCTTTTTCGTCGCCATGGGGCCTCCTCTTCGGTGGGCGCTTAGTATATGGTTCTCGTAGGTATCTCGGCTACTAGAATCAGACACTTAAACTTCAATTTGATCGAGTAGTCGCGCCCAGCACCGAGTGGAAGATCCCGCCCTACGATCCCGAGCGGGCCAAGAAGCTCCTGGCCGAGGCGGGCCATGCCGGCGGCTTCGAGATGCGCGTGAACCCGATGATTTTCACCTACGCGCTCGACGGCAACGACGTGGGAGCGATAGGACCAAAGTCCCATGGACTGTGCCAGGTGACGAGTACACAGTCCTCGCGGCAGGGAGGGGCAATGAAACTCACTGGAGCTCTGGCCGGGCAGCCCGCGATGCACTTTCACCAGCTGTCCTTCGAAGGCCCTGACGCATATGCGCGCGCCGGTGGGCTGGCCTCACGGGTCGTCGGCCTTGGACGCCAACTCGCGGCTCTGGGCCACGAGACGCATCTGTGGTTCGTCGGCGACCCGGCCCTCCCCGACCACGACTGCGTGGGCCTCGTGCATCTGCATCGCTGGTGTCAGTGGATCAGCGCGTACCACCCGCGCGGCGTGTACGACGGAGAATTCGGCAAGGCGCTCGACTACGCCGAGTCGCTCCCACCACACCTGCTCGAGCTGATCCTACCGGCCGTGCGTTCGGGCACACCCGTGACCGTGCTCGCCGAGGAATGGCACACAGTGGGTGCCGTGCTGCACCTCGACGACCTGCTGCGTCGACGCGGGATTCGTGACGCCGTGCGACTGCTGTGGAACGCCAACAACACCTTCGGCTTCGAGCACATCGACTTCACCCAGCTCGCGCGGGCCGCCACGATCACCACGGTCAGCCGCTACATGAAGCATACGATGCGTTCGCTCGGCATCGATCCGCTCGTCATCCCTAACGGCCTGGAACCGGCGGCGTTCGCGCCCCTTCGTCCCGTCTGGGTGCGTGCGTTCGCCGCTCACTTGTCGCCCCGGCTCCTGCTGGCCAAGGTCGCGCGGTTCGACCCCGACAAACGCTGGATCGCGGCGATCGACATCGTGGCGGCCCTCAGGCAGCGCGGCGCCCGCCCGCTGCTGGTCGCCCGGGGCGGTATCGAGCCCCACGGACGAGAGGTGAGGGAGCGCGCCCGATTCCATGGGCTGCGCATCGCGCAGCGGGCATCGGAGCCGGGTGCCCTCGGACTCATCGCGGCGCTCGATGACGTGGATGACATCGACGTGCTGCTGCTGACCGCGCCGCTCGGCCCCGAGGCCCGCCGCCTGCTCTTCCGCGCCGCGGCGGCCGTCTTGGCCAACAGTGGCCACGAGCCGTTTGGGCTCGTCGGTCTCGAGGCGATGGCGGCCGCGGGTGTCGCGTGCACCGGTATCTCGGGCGAGGACTACGCCATCTCGGGGCACAATGCGATCGTCTTGCAGACGTCTGCGCCCGAAGAGGCAGTCGTCAATATCGAGCGGCTCCGTGCGCGGCCATCGGAGGAGCACGCGTTGCGCCGGCGTGGCTTAGCGACCGCTCGCCGGTTCGCGTGGCGCTCGGTGATCACCCACAACCTAGTCCCGCAGATCGAGCTATGCGGGACGTGAAGCGAGCCGGGCTGGCCTTCGGCCCGGGGACGGCCACGAACGAAGGTTGAGTGGAGGAGACTGCGATGGACGCTGAGAATCGGAGACTCGACGAGGCGCGCAGCGGGACCGAGCCGTGGCGGAAGTGGGGGCCCTACCTCTCGGAGCGCCAGTGGGGGACGGTGCGCGAGGACTACAGCGAGTCGGGTGATGCCTGGAACTACTTCAGCCACGACCACGCCCGCTCGCGGGCCTACCGCTGGGGGGAAGACGGACTGGCCGGGATCTCCGACGATCGGCAGCTCCTGTGCTTCGCACTCGCCCTGTGGAACGGACAGGATCCCATCCTCAAGGAGCGGCTCTTCGGCCTGACCAACAGCGAGGGGAACCACGGCGAGGACGTCAAGGAGTACTACTTCTACCTGGACTCGACGCCGACCCACTCGTACATGAAGTACCTCTACAAGTATCCGCAGGCGGCGTACCCGTACGACAACCTGGTCCAGACCAACCGGCACCGGGGCAAGCAGGACTTCGAGTACGAGCTGATCGACACGGGCGTGTTCGATCAGGATCGCTACTTCGACGTGTTCGTCGAGTACGCCAAGGCCGCCCCCGAAGACATCCTTGTGCAGATCACGATCCACAACCGCGGGGCCGAGCCAGCGGCGCTGCACGTGCTGCCGACCGTGTGGTTCCGCAACATCTGGTCGTGGGCGGGCCAGGCCCCGCAGGCGGGCCTCGGCCAGGTCGCCGCGGGCGCAGCGGGCAATGCGATCGCGGCGTCGCATCCGGATCTCGGCGAGCGGTTCCTCTACGGAGAGGGCGCGAGCGAGCTGCTCTTCACCGAGAACGAAACCAATACCCAGCGCCTCGTGGGCGTGGCCAACCGGACTCCGTACGTCAAGGACGGGATCAACGAGTACATCGTCCATGGCCAACGGAGCGCGGTCAACAGCGAGCGAAAGGGGACGAAGGCCGCAGCTCGCTACTCGCTCACGGTTGGTGCCGGGCAATCACGGGTCCTGCGCCTGCGGCTGAGCGACGTGGCGCCCACCGGGTGGACGACGAAGGCTGACCCCGGGGGCCCGTTCGCCACCTTCGACGGGGTGATGCAGGCGCGGCGGCGGGAGGCGGACGAGTTCTACGCGTCGATCATCCCGGCCTCGGTGGGGGC
>JBOHPM010000242.1:0-5482 GCA_050731715.1 Candidatus Rokuibacteriota bacterium | reverse complement strand
CTTTGCCGAGGCCATCCAAGACTTTCGCACCCAATGTGATCGGGCCGTGGCGCGGGACCGCGGCACGCGCGAGCACGTGCGGAAGCTGGAGCAGGAGTACGATGCGGAGGCGGGCGAGGAGCAGCAAGCACTACCGGGCGGGGAACTCGACTCGGAAAAGCTGATGCAAGAGCTAGAGGCTTTTCTGCGCAAGCAGCGGGAAGGCGGAAGTGGCAGCAGCTAGCCGGCCTGCGCAGCCATGCCTTCGATCCGCGCCCATTCCGCATCGGTGACGGGCATCACCGACAACCGCGCGATACGGACCAGCGGGAAGTCCTTGAGGGCGGCGTCGGCCTTGATCTCGGCGAGCGTGACCGGCCGGGGCAGTCGCTTGACCGGCGCGACATCCACCGCCACGCATTTTCCGCTCGCGTCCTCCGGATCCGGATAGGCGGCGGACAGGGCCTTCGCGACCCCCACCACCGCCTTCTCATCGCCGGTGTGGTAGTAGAAGATGCGGTCGCCCTTCTTGATGGCGCGAAGATGCTTCTGGGCCAGCGCGTTCCTGACGCCGCTCCAGACGGCCTTCTTGTCCTCCACCAGCGCGTCGAACCCGTAGTGGGTCGGTTCCTCCTTCACCAGCCAGTTCACGGCCCGAGCGCCTTTTCGACCTTCGGCTTGACCTCGCCGATCATCAGCTCCATCGAGCGCATCGCCGTCCTGTGCGGCGTGTTCCCGACCTTGAACGAGAAGCACACATGCACGGGCCTGGTCGCGTGGACCTCGGCGACGAGCTTTTCGGCGACCGTGTCGACATCACCGATCAGCAGATTGTCGTAGATGGTTTCGAGCGGCGGCTCGTCGGGGAACGGGACATCGACCAGCACTGTCCCTCGCATGACTTCCTGCCGGCGCCGGAGACTCGACGCGAGCCGCGTCTGATAGCGAGCGTTCTCGGCGAAGCGCATCCCCTCCTCGCGGCTGTCGGTGATGTGGGCGAAGCGGTTGAGGGTGATGTGCGCCCGCGACACGGGCACGTTCTCGGCGGCAAACGCCGCAACGATGTCCGCATACTGCTCGGCCAGGAATTTGGCGCCGCCCACCCGGCCCGACGATAGCACCCGGTAGCCGTGCCGCGCGGCCGTACGGAACATCGCCTGGGTATGGCCGGCGACGTAGATGGGCAGCGGGTTCTGCACCGGTCGGGCGGGGATGTGCGTGTCCGGCATCCGGTAGTGCTTGCCGTTGTAGCTGAAGAAATCTCGGCTGAAGGCCAGGTCGAGGATGTCGCAGAACTCCTCGGTCATCTCGAGATTTTGCGCGATGTCGGTGCCGAACCGCTCGAATTCGTACGGTTGGTAGCCAGCGCCGACGCCGAGCATCAGGCGGCCATTCGACAATGCGTCGGCCGTGGCGATTTCGGCGGCGAGACGCGCCGGATTGTACAGGGGCAACACCACGACTGCGGTGCCGAGCCGGATCCGCCTGGTGATCGAGGCGCAATGCGCCACCATCATCAAGGGCGACGCACACAAGCAGTAGTTCGAGAAGTGGTGCTCGGCGAACCAGGCGATCGTGTAGCCAAGCTCGTCGGCCAGTCTCGTCTGCTCGGCGACTTCGCCGAACACCCGCGCGGTCGGCTTGTCTGCCTCGCGCGACCCCATCAGATTGAAGATTCCGAACTCCATCAGCTCATCCTCCAGTCGAGCGCGAAACCATCGGTAGGCCCGGCCGTCGGGGCCGGCTACTTCAGCGGGGGCTCGACGCCGGCGGGCAGAGGGACGCGCGCGACGTTCAGCACCATCGAGACGAGGCTGTAGTAGCCGACCGCGCCCACCAGGTCGAGCACACCGCGCTCACCGAAGGCCGCCTTCACGCGGGCAAAGGCGGCGTCCGAGACCTGGCCCGTCGCGAGCAGCTCGGAGACGAAGTCGTACGCGATCGCCTCGTCCTCCGCCATGCCGGTGGGGCGCGTGCCGGCCGCGATGGCGTCGGCGATGGCCGGCTTGAGGCCGGCCTCGATGGCGAGCCGGCGATGCGCGTAGAACTCGTACTGTGCCGTCCATTTCCGCCCGGCCATGATGATCGCCAGCTCGTTGACCCGCGCGGGGATCGACGTGCCGAACCGCACGAAGGCGCCGACCCGCTGGACGAGATCGCACAGCTCCGGGCTTCGTAGCAGTGCGTTGAAGGGCCCGCGGAGGCCCGCCCCGCGCGGGCCCGACTGGATGGCCTCAGCCACGCGCTTCTGCTCTGGCGTCATGGTCTCAGCCGTCAACGTGGTGAATCGTCCCTCGCTCATCGTCCTGCCCTCGTGTCCTAGGCCCTGACCGGTTCGTGCGCCTTGAGGAAGCGCCGCGCGTGCTCGACGACCTCGTCGATGTGCTCCGGCGAATCCTTCCACGGATAGATGGTCACCTCGGCCTTCGGAGCGAGGCTGGCCACTTCCATCGCCACCTTGTACGGGTGCGCGGGCACGTCGTCCGGCGCGATCAGCAGCGGCGTCCGGATGGAGCGCACGAAATCACGCGACACGGTGAACACGAAGTCGGCGCGGTTGGTGTACATGCTGGTGAGGAAGTCGTGGACCATGTCCATCGTGATGTCGGGGCGCTTCGCACACAGCGCCGGGCCCCAGCCCTTGGTGTTGTTCTGGTAGAAGAGGTCCGGGATCTCGGGCCGGAAGCCGCTGGGTTGCATCATCGCAGCCGCGACGACGCGCTCCGGAGCCCGATTGATGAGGTTGTGGATCATCGGCCCGCCGATGCAGAAGCCCATGACCAGGAACTCTCGGATACCGAGGTGGTCCATCAGCCCGAGCTGGTCGTCGGTGTAGGCGTCCCAGGGGCGGTCGATCTCCAGCGGGCCGCTGGACTGGCCGGGGTTGGCGTTGCGCAGCTCAGCGCAGATACAGCGGAAGTCGTCCTTGTACCGTTCCATCGGGTTGAAGGGCGAGGCGGTCTGCCAGGAGGAGAGGGCAGAATTGAGCCCGCCGCCCGGGATGAGCAGCAGGGGGAAGCCGGAACCGACCTCTGCGTAGTGGATGCGAACGGGGCCTCTCTCATAGAACGGCATGGCGATTGTCCTCCCTCAGCGAGTCGGCGGTAGTCTAAGCCACTTGTGCGAGGCGCGCCAAGTCACGCGCTGAACAGGGCACCGAAGCCAGCAACCCGCTGACGTTGTCCGCGGCGGCCGACTACGGCTTGTAGTTCACCTTCGCCGGCAACACCTTGCGCATGAGATCCGGGTAGATGAACGCGCCCCAGTCGACCGGCTTCGCGAGCTTGCCCTGCCCCTTGAGCTGCGCCTCGGCCAGGTGGAACAGATTGACGGTGAAATCGCTGAGCTCCATCTCGAACCTGAGCTTGGTCATGAGCTGCTCGACGAGCGGCGGGTCCAGGTTCTTGAGGAAGTCCGATACGTCCTTGGCCGCGCGCTTGCGGTCCCGGTTGATCAGATCGGTGGCCTCCACCAGGGCGCGGATGAAGGCTTCGGCCGCGGCCGGGTTCTTCTGGATCCACCCGCGGTTCATGTAGATGTAGACACCCTGCTCGAGGATACCTTCCTGGTCGCGGAGCACTTTGGTGTTCTTCACCGCGGCGAGACCGCGCGTCACCCACGGTTCCCACACCGCGTAGGCGTCGATGTTGCCGCGCTCGAGCGCCGCCACCATCTCCGGGGCCTCCACGTTGACGACCGTGTAATCGGCGGCGTTCAGCTTCAGCCTGTCGATCATGGCGAGCCAGAAGACTTCACCACCTGAGCCCCGGGCGATGCCGATTTTCTTGCCCTTGAGCTGATCGAGGGTCGGGACGTTGCGGCCGACCACGGCGATCCAGCGGACCAGCCGGGTGGCCTGGGCCACGACGACCACGTTGGGATCGAGATTGTGGTTGGCGACGCCCGCGATCTCCGAGCCGAACGCGGACTCGATCTGGCCGTTCACGAGAAAGGCGACCATCGCCGAGCCCGACGGCCCGGTGGTGATGCGCACGTCGAGCCCGTGCTTCTTGAACAGGCCTTCCTGGAGCGCCACGTAGTAGGCGGAGAAGACCGGATCCACCCCGGTGGCGATCGTCATCTTGGTCTGGGCCCACGCGGGGCCGGTCCCGAGCAGCGCGATCACGACGAGCAGGTATCCCGTGATTCGTCTCAACATGGACGTTGCCTCCCTTCCTCAAGTGGCCGGTGAGTACTTCCCCGCGAACGTGTAGATGCTCCAGCGAAAGAGACGGTCGACGGCGAACCCCAGCAGTCCAAGGCACACCAGCGACACGAAAATGTCGTCCACGAGCATGAACATCCGGCCGTCCCAGAGCATCTTGCCGAGCCCTTCGTTGGCAGCGATCAGCTCCGCCGCCACGATGGTCGTGAAGGAGTTGCCCATGGCCAGGCGCATGCCGGTGAGAATGTACGGTACCGTCGCGGGCAACGCCACGTGGAGAAAGATCTGCGCGCGGGTCGCGCCCAGCGCCTGCGCTGCCCGGATCTTGTTGGGCGCGATGGCCGACACCCCCGCCGCCGTGTTGAGGATGACGATGAAGATCGTCGTGTAGATGATCAGGAAGATCTTGGAGGCCTCGCCGATCCCGAACCAGATCACGGCCACGGTGATCATGGCCACGGACGGAATGAAGCGCAGGAACTCCGTGTACGGCTCCAGCATCCTCCGCACGGGCCGGAACGAGCCCATGGCCAGCCCGATGGGGATTCCGAGTAGCGAGCCCGCGATGAACCCGGCCAGGATGCGCTGAATGCTCGCCCACAGGTGCTCGAACAGAACGCCGTTGCGCACGAGCACGACGGCTTTCTTGAACACGAGGGTCGGCGGCGGAAAGAGCACCGAGCTGACCAGGTAGACCGAGGCCAGGTGCCAGAGCACGAACATGCTGACGAAGCCGAGCGCGTAGCCCCCGTACTGATTCCACACGCGGGGGAGGGGCGGGGCGGTCATGTACGGGCGATCGACTTGGCGACTTCGTCCCGGATCATCTCGTGGACGTGCTTGTAGTAGCCGAGGAAGACATCGTCGGTGCGATCACGCGCGCCGTTCAACGCGACGTCGAGCACGCCCTTCACCCGCGAGCGGGGCCCCGCCCGCATCACGCCGATCCGCGTCCCCAGCGTGACGGCCTCGTCGATGTCGTGGGTGATGAAGAGCACGGTCGTGCGCGTGGCCCGCCAGATCCGGGCCAGCTCCTCCTGCATGAGCGACCGCGTCTGGGCGTCCAGCGCCGCGAACGGCTCGTCCATGAGCAGCATCGTCGGCTCGTTCACCAGCGCCCGCGCGATCTGGATACGCTGCTTCATCCCGCCGGACAGCTCGGCCGGATACTTGTGCTGCTGGCCGCTCAGCCCGACGAGATCGAGAAACCGAGTGGCGCGCTCGCGCCGCTCCACCCGCCCCATCCCCCGCATGCGCAGACCAAACTCCACGTTCTCGATGGCGCTGAGCCACCCATACAACGAGTCGTCGCCCTGGAAGACGACACCGCGGTCTCGG
>JBOHPM010000241.1:0-5485 GCA_050731715.1 Candidatus Rokuibacteriota bacterium | reverse complement strand
GCTGGGCGTGATCACCGACGGCGACCTGCGCCGGGCCCACCTGCGGCCGGAGCCGATCGTGGATCTCCAGGCCGGCGAGCTGGCCACGCGCAGCGCCAAGACCGTTGACGCCGGCGAGCTGGCGGTCAAGGCGCTGGAGGTGATGGAGACGTTCGTGATCACGAGCCTCGTCATCCTCGACGCCGAGCGGCGGCCGGTCGGGGTCATCCACCTGCACGACATCTTGAAAGCGAAGATCGACCTTTAGAGCTCGCGACAGCATTTCCCTTTTCGTCGTCCGGGCCGTGTGATAGGCTGGTATCGAAATTGCAGGGAGCCAAACGTGGATCGTCTAGCGCGTCGTATCCTCGCGGTCGTCCTCCTGTTCGTCCTGGTTGTGGCGGGTGTGCTGGTGGCCCGCACCCAGGCCGTGCGGACGGAAACTGTCGGCCCGCAGCCCTCCAGCGCTGACCTCAGCATCAAGGAAGTCGATCTGCAGGAGCGGTTCGCCAGCGGTACCTCGTGGCAGCTCACCGCCGATCAGGGGGCCGTGTTCGATCGCGAGCGGCGAACGACGTTGCGCAACATCCGGGTGCGGGTCCAAGATCGCGACCGGGTCTGGACCATCGTGGGTGAGGAGGGTGACTACTTTCAAGACACCCGGGACGTGGAGCTCCGCCACAACGTGGTGCTGACCTCCGACGACGGCTTGCGGCTGGAGACGAGCGTCCTGCGCTGGAAAGGCGCCGAGCGCAGACTGTGGACCGACGCGCCAGTGCGTTTGTACCAGGACGGTACCGTCGTCGACGGCAGTGGACTGGACGTTCGCATGGCCGACGAAGCCACCATCGTCCAAGGCCGCGTGCGGGCGACGTTTGCTGGCGAGCGGGGGCGGTGATCGTCCGGGCCCTGATCGGGCTCGGGTTCCTGGGCGCGGTGCTGGCCGCGAACGAGGCCGGGGCCCAGGTGGCCCCCAGGCTGGGCCAGGGGCCGGGAGAGCGGCAGCAACCGGTGACCGTAGACGCCGACCGCATGGAGCGCCTGGGCAAAGAGAGCCTCGTCATCTTTCTCGGTAATGTTGTGGCGCGCCAGAACGGCTCCGTGCAGTACGCTGATCGGGTGGAGCTCTATCTGGACGAGAAGGGCGACCGGATCATTCGCACCGTATCCACCGGCAACGTGCGCATCATCACCCAGGACTGCAAGACCGGCACCGCCAAGCGGGTGGAGTACTTCGAATTTGACCAGCGGGTGGTGCTTAAAGGGGATGCTCGGGTCTGGCAGGACGACAACGTGGTGACCGGCGACACCATCACGATGTTCCTGGCCCAGGATCGTAGCGTCGTCCAGGGGGGCAAACAGGAGCGGGTGAAGGCGGTGTTCCACCCCAGGGACGAGGCGGGAGCGACCCGGACCGCGGCGGCCCCGCCCGTGGTCTGCGGGCACTGACCAGTGGAAGGTCTGGTGGCCCAGGGCCTGAGCAAGTGGTTCAAGCACCGCAAGGTGGTGGACCAGGTTTCGCTCGACATCCAGCGCGGCGAGGTGGTGGGGCTGCTCGGTCCCAATGGGGCGGGCAAGACCACGTCGTTCTACATGATCGTGGGGCTCCTGGCCGCGGACGGTGGCCGCATCTTCCTGGAAGGCGCCGAGATCACGGCCCTGCCGATGTATCGCCGATGCCGGCTGGGCCTGGGGTACCTTCCCCAGGAATCGTCGGTGTTTCGCAAGCTCACCGTGGAGGAAAATCTGTTAGCGATTCTCGAGTCGCTGGATCTCACCGCGGCCGAGCGGCGCGAGCGCGCCCGCGAGCTCCTGGCCGAGCTCGATCTCACCGCCCTGGCCCCGTACCCGGCCTACACGCTGTCGGGAGGAGAGCGGCGGCGGCTGGAGATCACCCGCGCCCTGGTGACGTCGCCCCAGTACCTGCTCCTCGACGAGCCCTTCACCGGGATCGACCCCATCGCCATCGGCGACATTCAGGAGATCGTTGGCCGCCTGCGTGATCGGGGGATCGGCATCCTCATCACCGACCACAACGTGCGGGAGACCCTGGCCATCACCGACCGCGCCTACATCCTCTACGAGGGCAAGGTGCTGGTCTCGGGCACGGCCAGCGAGATCGCCCACAATCCCGTGGCCCGGGAGATCTACCTGGGCGAGCGGTTTTCGCTCTAGGGATTCGCGGGGCCCCCCATGGCGATGGAAACCCGACTCTCGTTGCGGCAGAGCCAGCGGGTCGTGATGACCCCGCTGCTCCAGCAGGCCATCCAGCTCCTGCAGCTCTCCACGCTCGAGCTGCAGGAAGTGGTGCAGAAGGAGCTCCTGGAGAACCCGCTGCTGGAGGAGGTCCCGGTCGAGCCGCCGGAGACCCCCCCCACGCCCGAGGCGCCGGTGGCCCCGACCCCGGAAGCGCCGCTGGTGGAGCCGTTGCCGGTGGACCGGGAGCGGGGCACCGACGATCTGCCGTTCGATCTCACCGCCGTCATGTTCGACGACTACGAAGAGCGCTCCCTGGTGGCCCAGGAAGATCGCGACGAGCTGCCCTTCGAGAACATGGTCCGTTCCACGTCGTCCCTGGGCGATCACCTGGAAGAGCAGCTCCGGTTCGCATCCGAGGACCCGGCGACCCGCCGCATCGGCGCCGAGATCATCGGGAACCTCGACGAGGACGGATACCTGCGGGCCGAGCTGGCCGAGCTCGCCCAGCGCTGCAACGTCAGCGTGGAAGAGATCGAGCGGGTGCTGGCGCTGGTGCAGGGCTTCGATCCCCCGGGGATGGCGGCCCGCACCATCCAGGAGTGCCTGCTCATCCAGCTCAAGGTCGATCCCAACCCCGACCCGGTGTCGGTGGAGATCGTCGAGCAGCACTTCGAGGACCTGTCCCGGCGCCGCTATCCCGACATCGCCCGCACCCTCAAGCTCCCCCTGGACCGCGTGATGGAATCGGTCGAGGAGATCATGGGGCTGGAGCCCAAGCCGGGCCGGCGCTTCGGCGGGACGGACACCCGCTACATCGCTCCCGACGTCGTCGTGCAGAAGATGGGGAGCGAGTACGTGGTGCTCCTCAACGAGGACGGCATCCCTCGGCTGCGGGTGAACGCGCTCTATCGCTCGCTCCTGAGGAGCTCGGGCGAGGAGGCTCGCCAGTACGTCGAGCAGAAGCTGCGCTCGGCGGTGTGGCTGATCAAGAGCGTCGACCAGCGTCAGCGGACCCTGCGCAAAGTCACCCAGTCCATCGTGAAGTTCCAGCGGGAGTTCCTGGACAAGGGCTTGCCGTACCTGCGCCCGCTGTCGCTCCGGGACGTGGGGGAGGACATCGGCATGCACGAGTCCACCATCAGCCGGGTCACCACCAACAAGTACGTGGAAACACCTCAGGGGCTCTTCGAGCTGAAATTCTTCTTCCACAGCGGGATCGCGTCCGGCGACGGCGAGATGGTGTCCTCCATCTCGGTCAAGAAGATGATTCAGGACCTCCTCGCCAACGAGGATCCGTCCAAGCCCCTGAGCGACCAGGAGGTGGCGCAGATCCTCAAGGGACGCGCCCTCGTGATCGCCCGCCGCACCGTCGCCAAGTACCGGGAGGAGCTGGGGATCCTGCCCTCCCACCAGCGCCGGCTGGCGCCCAAACGCCGCTGACGGAGGACGGTGCGGCGATGCACGTCACCATCACCGGCCGGGGGGTCGTGCTCACCGCCGACGTCCGGGCCCTGGTCGAGCGCAAGGTGGGCAAGCTGGCCCGGTTGCTGCCGCAGGCGCCCGGGGCCCGGGTCGTCTGCGGGGCCGAGAAGTTCCGCCGGACCGCCCGCATCAGCGTCCGCGTCCGCCGTCGGGCGTTCGCCACCCAGGCCACCGCGGCCGACCTTGCCGCCGCGGTGGAGGCCGCCGTGGACGCCCTCCGGCGTCAGCTCCGCGAGCACAAGATCCGGCGGCGGCAGCCGCGGCGGCGGCCCCCGGCGGCAGCGTAGCCGTGGCCGAGTCGATCGCCTTCGTCGTCATCACCGGGATGAGCGGCGCGGGCAAGAGCTTCGCCATCAAGTGCTTCGAGGACATCGGGTACTTCTGCGTGGACAACCTGCCCACCACGCTGCTCCCCACCTTCGCCGACCTCGTGGCCCGCTCGGCCCAGGCCGTGCATCGGGTGGCGCTGGGCATCGACGTGCGGGAAGGGGAGTACCTGCCGCACCTGCTGGACGCGCTCGGGGAGCTCCGGGCCCGCGGCCATCAGGTGGAGGTGCTCTTCATCGACGCCAGCGAGGAGGCCCTGCTCCGTCGGTACAACGAATCACGCCGCCGGCACCCGTTGGCCGGAGACGGTCACGTGTATGATGCCATCCGGGCCGAGCGCAAGGCCCTGGCCAACCTGCGCGAGGTCGCCGACCGCGTGATCGATACGTCCTCGCTGACCGTCCATCAGTTCCGCGACGTGCTGGTCGGCATGTACGGGGCGCGTGAGATGCGCGCCGGGCTGGCGGTCACCCTCCTCTCGTTCGGCTTCAAGCACGGAGTGCCCATCGACGCCGATCTGATGTTCGACGTGCGCTTCCTGCCCAATCCCCACTTCGTGCCCGGGCTCCGGGGACTCGACGGACGGGATCGGGGGGTCAAGGAGTTCGTCTTCGCGCACGCGACGAGCCGCGAGCTGATGACGCGGCTGCAAGATCTGTTGACGTTCCTGCTGCCCGCCTACCGGCGCGAGGGCAAGGCGTACCTGACCGTCGCCATCGGCTGCACCGGGGGCCGCCATCGCTCGGTCGCCGTCGCGGAGGAGCTCAAGCGGTTTCTCGACGACCAGGGGGTGTCCCCCGGTGTCGTGCACCGCGACATCGAGCGCGAGTAGCCCGCGTGAGCGAGCGGCCGCTGGCGCTGTGTTTCGGGGTCCACAACCACCAGCCGGTGGGCAACTTCGAGCACGTGCTGGAGGCGGCTGTGGCCGGGGCCTATCGGCCGTTCCTGGAGCGCCTGCGCGATCGCCCCCAGGTTCGCCTCACCGCCCACTGGACGGGGGGCCTGCTCGAGTGGCTCCGGGAGCGTGCGGCCGACACGTTCGACCTGCTGGCCCGGCTGGTGGGCCGCGGGCAGGTGGAGCTGCTGACCGGGGGATTCTACGAGCCCATCCTGACCATCCTGCCCGACCGCGACAAGGTCGGGCAGATCCAGCGCCTCACCGAGTTCATCGTCGAGCACTTTGGCGTGCGGCCTCGCGGGATGTGGCTGGCCGAGCGGGTGTGGGAGCCCCACTTGCCGGGGGCCCTTCACGAAGCCGGGGTCGAGTACGTGCTCGTCGACGACAGCCACTTCGGGATGGCCGGCGTCGATCCCGATGCCCTGGGCGGTTACTACCTCACCGAGGATCAGGGTGTCGTGGTGCGGGTCTTTCCCATCAACCAGCGCTTGCGGTACCTCATTCCGTTCGCGGAGGTCGAGGCCAGCGTGGACTACCTGGAACGCCGCCGGGGCCAGGTGTCGGCGCTCACGATCGTGGATGACGGCGAGAAATTCGGCG
>JBOHPM010000240.1:0-5493 GCA_050731715.1 Candidatus Rokuibacteriota bacterium | reverse complement strand
GGTACGTCCGGGCCCGACGCGAGTGATGCCCCGCAACGGGCTGCGCGTGTCGCTGGAGCCGACACCGGGGCTCGTGATCGTAGACCTTGCCTCCTACCCGCCGGCCCTTCCCGTGGCCACGCTGGAGTCAGTCGGTTCATCCGCCGACATCAACCTCCAGACTCCGTAGTCTTCTCCTGTCGCGGCCTTCCTCGCCCGGTCCCAGATGTTGGGTCTCGTCAAGATTGACCCCGTGCCTGCGGTGCGTTGTGGTGATTGTGGACACGGGTGTTATGCCGCGGGAGCCGGTAGCAGGGTGGCCAGCTTCTCGGCGGGCGTCCGCCCCTGAAGCGCCAAGGAAAAGCGCTCGTGGTTGTAGCGGGTCTCCCAGGCCCGGAGGCCGCCGGCGCCGCCGGCGGCCGCGTCGAAGTCGGCAAATCGCTCGCGCCCCCAGAACTCCTCCTGCGGATCCGGAAGGGAAACGCCCGGCAGAGTTCGCCCAGGAACGCCAGGCTCGAGCCCCGGTGCAGCCGACGATAGAGCCGCAGCACGCGAAACCGCGTGCAGTCATCGAGCGCGGTGTACTGAAACGCCCAGCGGCCCGCAATCTTCACGAACTTCACATCGACCTGGACACTCTCGCCAGGCTCCGCTTTTTCGAACAGCTTCATCTGCCGAGGTACCCGCTTCGGCGTCCCCCGTAGCCAGGGCAGGCCCAGATCCCGAAAGATCCGCTGGATCGTGCCACCGCCACACGCACATCGTGGACCCGGCGCAGCCACAGCTGTGTGCGCTGGGCCCCGTAGGCCAGGTCCCGGCGCGCCTGGCCCACGAGCTCGATCACCCGGGGGCTGATCCGCCGGCCGCGGCGCCGGGGATACCGCGGCACCAGCCCTTGCAGGGCGTCTTGACGCCACCGCACCCGCCAGCGCCGAATCGTCCGGACGCTCACGCCGAAGCGACGCCCTGCAGCCGTCGGACCCTGGAGTCGTGCGAACTGCAGCACCATCAGCCGCTGTCTGACCCTCAGCCGGTACTGCAGGCGCACCTTCACATCGCTCAGTTTCATCACTGGGACCTCCCCTCGGGCGGCTCGGCTGCCCATCTAAGCAGGAGAGGTCAATCTTGAGTAGATACTTCAGAGAACAGAAACCGGCGGCGGGGGCCAAGAGCGCTGGGCTCTCGGGTCTCCCCGCCGCCGGCTGGTTGTCTGCGGTGGGCCGTCTAGCGGTGCCGGTGGCCGGCGTGCCAGCTCTTGACGCGGCAGCCGATGTTGAGCTTGAGGGACTCGGCCATGTGCCGGAGCGGCTCGCCCTCCTCACTCGTGAGGACGCCAGCACGCTCCTGCTTGGCGACGAGCTTCATCACGTCGCCCAACTCGTCACACACCTTCTTGTCATTGCTCTGCCGCCGGTCGGTCAGGCGCTCCTTGATCTCCCGGAGCAGTTTGTGCAGCTTCGCCCATTCGCGCCGCGAGAGCTCCAGCTCCTTGGCCGAGCGCTTGAGCTCCTTGACCGCCTGCCCCTTGGTCAGGATCGTCCACTCCAGCGTTGCCGGGCTATCGTCGCCATTACGCGCCCCGTCCCGCGCCCACACGCCGAAGACGTGCCGGCCTTTACGCAAGTTCGACTTGGTGAGCGGGCTGGTGCACGGCGAGTACGGCTCGCCGTCCCAGCTGCAGTAGTAGCCCTCCACTCCCACGGCGTCGCTACCGCCGAATTTGACGGTGAGCTGGGACGACAGGGTCGAGTCACCGCTGCTGACGGACTTCTTGTTTCCGTCGACCGCCGACAGGACGGTCGTCTGCGGGGCCGTGCTGTCCCGCACGGTCACCGTGAAGTTGGCCGCAGCCCCGTTGCCCGCACGGTCAGTGGCCGTGCAGCGCACAGTCGAGGCGCCCAGCGGGAACCTGCTCCCCGCCGCCGGAGCGCACGCGACGGCCGGCGCAGGATCCTGGTCATCGGTGACGGTGGGGCTCGGATAGTGGACGACGGCTCCGTCGGGCGAGGTCGCCTCCGCCACCACGTGCGGGAGCACGGTCAGGGTGGGAGGCGTGGTGTCATTCGTCGGCGGGGGCGGAGGCGTGGAGCCACCGGCCGCCGGCAGGGCATACACGAAGACCTGGCCGAGGCCCGACTGGGTCCCGACGTTCTGGTTCGGTGCCGAGACCGCCAGATAGCGCTCGCCGCCGCTGGCGTTCTCCACGGCCACGACCTGGTGACCGAAGCCGGCGTTGGCGTTGGGCCCGGCCACCGGGATATCGAGGGTGACGACTCCGCCGTCGATGCTGGTGAAGACATAGGCCTGGCCCACACCGGCGCCAGAATTGATGGTGCTGCCCGGCAAGTCGGGGATGTCATGATCCCGGGCGCCGACTGCGACATCGGCCAGCCCGTCGCCGTCGAAGTCCCCCACGGCCGCCAGCGTCCGCCCGAAGAGGGTACCGCTTACGGTGTTCGGGTTCGGGACATCGAGCGTGCGCACCGGAGCAGCCGAGAACGGAGTTGTGGCCGGAGCCGAGACACCGCCAAACACGAAGACCTGTCCGGCCCGGGAGAAGTTGCCCTGGTTCTGGCCCGGCGCGCCGACAGCCAGGTCGGCGAGTCCGTCACCATTGACATCACCCATCAAGGCCAGCGCTTCGCCGAAGGCCCCGCCGAACTGGGGCGTCGGGCTGTCCAGGGCACCCAGGCTCGCGCCATCGGCGCCAGAGAAGACGAAGACCCGACCCTGACTGTTCTGTTCAGGCGCGCCGACCGCGATGTCGTCCACGCCGTCACCGTTGACATCATCGGCGCTGGTGAGCGCGCCTCCAAAGAACGTGAACTGCTGGGGCATTGTCGGGTTCTCGAGGGCCCGGAGCCGCGCACCATTGGCGCCTGAGAACACGACGACCTGGCCCTGCATGCTGGCGCCTTGCGCGGGGGCGCCAACGGCGAGCTCGCGAACGCCGTCACCGTTGAGGTCTCCCACCGCGGCGATCGCCCAGCCGAACAGAGCGTCGGGGGTCGACGCCACATTGTCGACGGCAAACAGCCAGCCGCCGTTACTCCCCGAGAAGACGAACACCCGGCCCACAAAGATCGTGCCCAGGCTCGTCTGCGTGCTCTGGCCCGGTGCGCCGACGGCAAAGTCGGGAATGCCGTCGCCATTGACATCGCCCAGTCCCGCGACGCTCCATCCGAAGGTGGCCGAAGAAAACTGCGCCTGGACGTCAGGGTAGTTGACCGTGTGGATGAACGCGCCGGTGGCGCCGGAGACGACGAACACCTGACCCTGGCCCATGCCCTGGTCCGGGCTCGCGAAGGGCGCGCCTACGACGAAGTCGGGGGCGCCGTCGCCATCGACGTCGCCGAGTGAAGCCATAGCGTGCCCGAACCCCGCTCCTGCCTGCGCCGGATTGTCTACCGTACGCGAGAGCTCCAGGGTCTGAGCGGGCACCATCCCTGTCGGCACGAACAACAGCCCCGCCAACAGCAAAGCGACCAGCCTCCGCGAGCGCCTGGTGAATTTATCCACACGCATCGCCCCCTTTTCCTGGGCCTGTCATGTCGCATACCCGATGCCAGACGGGGAGGAGCGGGAAATCCGGCTCTTAGCCGACGACTGGCCAGAGAATCGCCACGACGGAATGGCGTGAAGTGACCACCACGGTGACGGAAACCGTCAGAGCCGCGTTTCACATCGGCGTCCCGGTGGGGTCATAGCAGGTGGAGGAGGGAGCGATGACACTGATCGAGCTTCGACTACTCTTCATCATCGGGCTGTTGCTCACGGCGGTGCTGAGCTACGTAATCGTGGTGGGCGCGTTCGCCGCCCTCCGCTGGTTGCTCCACCAAAGGGGCGCGAGGGTCGCCGCGGCGACCCCGTCGCGGGCAGCTGCCGAGCGCCGCGTGCAGCTGGGCCAGACGGGGTGGAGGCTTCGATCATGACCGCCGTCGCTGCCGTGCTCGGGATTGTGGCAGCTCTCACCCTACCCCTGCTCGTGCTCGTCGGTCTCCTGGCGGTCGCTGATCGGCTACAGCGTCGGCGGCTGCGCGTGGTGGCTCGCCAGGTCGCGGTGACCGATGCCATCCACCGGGAATTCGGCGCAGTGGTCGCGCCGGTGGTGAGCAAGCAGTGGGGAGGACCGTGGACGGTGCTCATGGCCCTGCCTCCCGAGCGCTGGGCGATGGCCGGGGCGCTCGTCGCGATTGCTCACCGGGCGCTGGCCACGGGCAGCCGTCGTGATGCCCGCGTCCGCGTCGTGTTGACGCTGCCGACGGAGCTCGCCCGGTCAGCGTAGTTCGCCCTCCGCCTGGTACAGTTGCGCTAATTTCCCCACCCGAACACTGGGCTGAAATAATGTTGGGCCGCAATGCCTGCTCCCCGATGATGGAACGGGGCGCATGGACTGGCCCCCGACCGACGGATCGGATCGTGTCGGGAAAGGGGAGAGCCGTTGAACTCTCGGGCAATGCTCATGACGTGTGGCCTGATCCTCGGCGCCACCAGTCCGGCCCACGCCGAGCTCTATCTCGCCGTGTTCGGCGGCGCTGCCTTCAGTGAGAGCAAGGTCACCGAGACCCGAATCGACCTGAGCCCGCTGGGCACCGCCCTCGACGGCAAGCTCGACAAGGTCGACTTCAACGATTCGTTCCTGGTCGGGGCCAAATTCGGTTACTTCTTCACCCGCCCCTTTCTGGGCGGCCACTTCGGCACCGAGCTCGAGCTTTACTACACCCAGCCAGAGGCATCGTCGCAGACCGTCACCTTCAGCGGCACCGGCTTAGGCGTGCCCCCGAACAACCAGCTGCCCCTCCCGAGCGTCAGCTTCGAGGTCTTCACCGTCGCCCTGAACCTGCTCTACCGCCTGCCGCTCTTCACCAGCGAGGCCTACCCGAACGGCCGCCTGCAACCGTACATCGGCGTGGGGGTGGGAGCCTTCTTCGCCAAGATGGAGACGCGCGCATCAATCTTGGAAGCCGACCCGCGGATCAAGGATAGAGACGAACAGCCCGGCGTGCAGGCGCTGGGTGGCCTGAAATTCTTCGTGACCCGGAATGTGGCCCTGTTCGCCGAGTACCGGTTCGCCCAGACCGACGAGTTCACCTTCGACTTCAAGGCGCAAGGGACCGTGATGGGGGGCATCCCCGTGACCGAGACCGCGCGCGATCGCTCGGACCTGACGCAGCACCAGGCCGCCTTCGGAATCGCCATCCACTGGTAGGCCCGGCGCCTCTTCACCGTACAGGCGTCATCCTTCGTCAAGAACTGCACGGTTCGAGTCAACGACGTGCGCCAGAACGGGTACACCTGTGCTGGCTTCGCGCCTACCCCCCTGCGGTGGTACGGGGCCGACGGACCGGGCGCGGAGCTACGGAGCTTTCAAGGGCGGGACTACGTTCTTCGAGCCCGGCGATTACGAGGTCGACCTCGTCGTGCTCGCCGAGAACGCCCTAGGACGTGACGCTGGGCCGGCCGGGGGCGCCACCTAGCCAATCAACCTGGCGTAGGCGTCCAGCAAGGGCAGGG
>JBOHPM010000239.1:0-5538 GCA_050731715.1 Candidatus Rokuibacteriota bacterium | reverse complement strand
CCTCGGCCGTCGTCTCGATCCCGATGTCGCCGCCCAGCGGCACTTTCGCCAAGCTGGCCGACCGGATCAAGCCGGCGGTGATCAACGTCAACACCGAGCGCAAGGGTTCCGGACGCGGACCGATGGACGAGTTCTTCGGCGAGGATTACCACCGTCGCTTCTTCGGAGAGGCCCCGGAGCGGCTGCCGCGGCGGAGCCTGGGCTCGGGGGTCATCATCGACCCCTCCGGCATCGCCCTGACCAACGCCCACGTCGTGGCGGACGCCGGGCAGGTCGAGGTCGTCACCCTGGACGGCAGCCGGCACCGCGCCCGGGTAGTGGGGGCCGACAAGAAGACGGACCTGGCCGTGCTCCGGCTGGAGGCCAATGGCGTCTCGGGATTCCCTCACCTGCCGCTGGGCGACTCCAACGAGACGCAGGTGGGCGATTGGGTGTTGGCGGTGGGCTCGCCGTTCGGGCTGCAGGCGACGGTAACCGCCGGCATCATCAGCGCCAAGGCCCGCCAGATCGGCGCCGGGCCCTACGACGACTTTCTGCAGACCGATGCCGCGATCAACCCCGGCAACTCCGGAGGCCCGCTCGTCAACATGCGCGGCGAGGTGATCGGGATCAACACCGCGATCGTCCGCGGCGGCTCGGGGATCGGCTTCGCCATCCCGGCGAGCATGGCCAAGCGCGTCTCCGCGGAGCTGGTGAGCAAGGGCCGCGTCACGCGGGGCTGGCTGGGCGTGTCCCTGCAGCCGCTGACGCCCGAGCTCGCCGCCTCCTTCGGCGTCAAGGATGGCAAAGGCGCGGTGGTAACCGAGGTCGTCCCGGAGAGCCCGGCGGCGAAGGCGGGCCTGCAGCAGGGGGACGTCATCGTAGAGGTCAACGGCAAGAAGATCGAGAACCCGGGCGGCCTGGCCCGCGTCATCGCCCTGGCCCCTCCCGGGCGCGACGCCCGGCTTACCGTGTGGCGGGCCAGGCAGGAGCGCTCGCTATCGGTGATGCTGCGCGAGGCCCCCGGCGAGCGTCAGGCCTCCCGCCTGGGCTTCGAGGTCCGGCCCGTCACCGCCGAGCTCGCCGGGGAGCTGGGCTTGCGCGCTCGTGAGGGCGTGGTGGTAACGCATGTCGAGGAGGACAGCGAAGCCGCCGAGGCGGGCCTGCGTCCCGGCGACGTCGTCGTAGAAGCCAACCGGGAGCCGATCAAGACGGTGGCCGACTTCGAGCGGACCACCCGCGCCCTCAAGACCGGTGAGCGGCTCACGGTGCGCGTGGAGCGCGGCCGGAGCGCCTTCTACCTGGCCTTTGCGCCGGGCCGGGTCAGTTAGGCAGCGCGATCTTCTTGAGGAGGTCCATCGCCTCGAGCATCTTGCCCGTGCCCAGCGCCACGCAGGACAGCGGCTCGTCGGCCACGGTGACGGGCAGATGGGTCTCCCGCCTCAGCAGCTCGTCGAGGCCCCGGAGGAGAGCGCCGCCGCCAGTCAGGACGATGCCCTTCTCCACGATGTCGGCCGCTAGCTCCGGCGGGGTGCGCTCCAGGCACGTGCGCACGGTATCCACGATCGTCATCACCGACTCGCGCAGGGCTTCCCGGATCTCCTCGTCCGCGATGACGATGGTCTTGGGCACGCCGTCGATCAGATCCCGACCCTTCACGTCCATCACGCGGCGCTCACCCGCCAGGGGAACGGCCGAGCCGAGCCCGATCTTGATCTCTTCGGCGCGACGCTCACCGACCAGCAGGTTGTAGTGCTTCTTGATGTACTGGACGACCGCCTCGTCCATCTCGTCACCGGCGATCCGCACCGATTTGCAGAAGACCGTTCCCGACATCGAGATCACCGCCACCTCGGTGGTGCCCCCGCCGATGTCGCAGATCAGATTACCCCCCGGCTCGTGGATGGGCAGCCCTGCCCCGATGGCCGCGGCGGTCGGCTCCTCGACCAGGTAGACCTCGCGGGCGCCGGCGTGCAGCGCGGAGTCGCGAACGGCGCGCTTTTCGACCTGGGTGATGCCGGAGGGCACGCCGATCACCACGCGGGGCCGGCTGAGGCCCCGGCGACGCCGGTGGGCTCGGCGGATGAAATATTCGAGCATCTGCTCGGTCACGTCGAAGTCGGCGATGACGCCATCCTTGAGAGGTCGGATGGCGACGATGGTGCCGGGAGTCCGTCCCAGCATGGCCTTGGCCTCGTGGCCGACGGCCACCACCGAGTGGTCGGCGAGCCGGATGGCCACGATGGAGGGCTCGTTGAGCACAATCCCCTCGCCTCGCGCGAACACGAGGGTATTGGCCGTACCGAGGTCGATCGCCAGGTCGGTGGAGAACAGGCCGGGCAACCATTTAAACAGCATCCCGTACCTCCTGTAGCATTGGAATTCGCGCGGCCTCCCGCAAGATTTGCGCCATAGTACGCCGAACCCCTGAAATACCAAAATTTAAAGCGGCCCGGCGACCCCTTGCCGGCGCCGCCAGGGAACACTAGAGTGCGCGCATGGCCTCCGCCCTCGTGTCCGCGCTCCACCTGCTGGCCCTGGCCATCGGCCTGCCCGCCGTCTTTCTGCGGGGCCGGGCGCTGCGTGGTCGCCTCGACCCCGATGGGCTCCGCCGGCTGTTTGCCGCCGACACCGCGTGGGGCCTCGCAGCCCTGCTGTGGGTGACGACCGGGCTGCTCCGCACCTTCGCCGGGCTGGAGAAGGGAACTGCGTTCTACCTGGGCTCCGGCCTGTTCTGGATGAAGCTGGCCCTCTTCGTCACGGTCATCCTGCTGGAGATCTGGCCCATGGCGAGCTTCATCCGCTGGCGCGTCGCGCTGAGGCGGAGGCGGGCCCCTGACACATCGTCAGCCGCCGCGCTCTATATCGTCAATCACGTGGAGCTGGTGCTGGTGTTCATCATCATGTTCGTGGCGAGCTTCATGGCCCGCGGCTTCGGCCTTCTCTAAGGAATCGACGGGGACGCTGATCGGGTGGGAGAGTAGCCGGCGCGGGTGATTCCGGCGGGGCACGGGCGTGGCAAGGCCCGGGTGCCCGTGCCCTGTTCAAAGGAGAACGCATGGGGCTCGAGCAGACGCTCAACGACACGCTGAAGCAGGCCATCAAGGACCGGGACACCCGCACCGCCGACGTGGTGCGCATGGTCAAGACGCGGCTCGTGGAACGGCGGACCGCCAAGGGCTTCGCCGGCGAGGTCAACGATGCGCTCGTGCTGGACGTGATCTCGGCCTACCGCAAGCAGCTCCAGAAGGCTTCGGCCGAGTTTGAGAAGGCGGGCGAGCGGGGCGTGGCCCAGGTGGCGCAGCTCCGCTTCGAGATGGGATTCCTCGACCGCTACCTGCCCCAGCGGCTGGACGAATCCGTTCTGCGCGCCCTGGTACAGGAGCGGCTTGCCGGGCTGCGCATCAGCGACCCCAAGCAGTCGGGGCGGCTCGTGGGAGACGTCATGCGGACCCACAAGGGCCAGGTCGACGCCGCGGACGTGAAGCGGATCGCCGAGGAGCTCCTGAGCGGCCCGGCCCGGCCATGACCGAGCCGCGTACCGCCAGCGCCGTCGTCATCGGCGGCGGCGTGGTGGGCTGCCCCATCGCCTACCACCTGATCCGTCGCGGGATGCGCGATGTCGTCGTGCTCGAGCGCGAGACGGTCGGCGCCGGCACCACGAGATCTCGTCCTCCGTCAAGTGTTCTCGAAGCGTAGAGCCTTCTCAATTCGCGAGCAGACGCTCGACCTCGTCCCGGCTGGGCAGCGAGGGCTGGGCCCCCCGCCGGGTGCAGGCCAGCGCCGCCGTCGCGTTCGCGAAGCGCAGGGCCGCCTCGAGCCCGCGCCCCTCGGCCACGGCCACGGCCAGCGCGCCGTTGAACGCATCGCCGGCCGCCGTCGTATCCACGGTGGTGACGGCAAACGCCGGCACGTGCCTCTGACCGTCCGGTCCCTGCGCCAGCGCGCCGTCCGCGCCCAGCGTCGCGACCACGATGCCCGCTCCCCGCCCCCGGAGTCGCTCGGCCGCCTGCGCGGCTCCTGCGCGATCCCGCACCTGCGCTCCGCTCAGCCGCTCGGCTTCGCCCTCGTTCGGCGTCAGATAGTCGACCAGCGTCAGGAACGGCAGTGGAGCGTCGGGCGGCGGGGCGGGGTTCAGGATCGTCAGCGCCCGGCGCCGACGGGCCGCCTCGAGGGCCTCGGCCACCGTGGCCAGCGGCGACTCGAGCTGGCAAACGACGACCTGGGCCCAGGCGAAGTCCTCGGCCCGGGCCCTCACCTGGTCCACGCCGAGCGTGCGATTGGCGCCCGGCGCCACCGCGATCTGGTTGTGGCCCTCGGCGTCGACGACGATGAGCGCGGTGCCGGTGCCCGCCGCGCTGCTCCTGAGCACGCCGTCCACGCCGATCCCTTCGGCGGCCAGCGCGTCCCGGATGGCCCGGCCGGAGGCGTCGTCGCCCACGCACGCGATGAGACGCACCTCGGCGCCGAGTCGCCGCGCGGCGACCGCCTGGTTGGCGCCCTTACCGCCGTGGTTCACCAGCAGCGTGCCGCCACTCACCGTCTCGCCCGGGCGCGGCAGGCGGACGACCTGCACGGTGAAGTCGACATTGGCCGAGCCGACTACCAGGACGCGGGGCACAGTCGCTCGAGGACGAGAGGCACGAAGCGCGCGCGATCGACTCGGCGGGCCACACGGCAGTTCGGCAGACCGGTGGCGCGACGCGTGGCCCCGTCCGATCCGATCTCGAGGCGCAGCGTCTCCCACGTGACGAGCGTGGGGTCGAGGGCGACGGCGACGGCCAGGGGGTCGTGCAGATACATCGCGTCGCCGTCGATGCGGAACGCCCGCCGGGTGAAGGCCAGGATCCGATCGACAGTGGGACCCGCAGCGCGAGCCAGCGTCGACTCCAGCGCGTGCCGCTCGAGAGTCGCCTGCTGGGTGGCGTCGAGGGGAACCAGATCGAAGGCAAGGCCCGCGGCGAGGACGCGCGCGGCGGCCTCGGGATCGACGTGCATGTTGAACTCCGCGCTCTCCGTCACGTTGCCCGGCACGTCCACGGCGCCGCCCATCGCGACCAGCCGCCCCAGCCCGGCCAGGGCCTCGCGATCGGACTCCAGGGCCAGGGCCACGTTCGTCAGCGGGCCCAGCGCCACGAGGCAGAGCCGCCCGCGATGACGCCGGGCAGCCTCGACGATGGCCTGGGACGCGGGCTCCGGCGCCGGCCTCACCTCGACCGGTGGCCAGTCGGCGAGGTCTCCGAGCCCGTCATCCCCGTGGTATCGTCCGGCGGTGGTCAGTGGCCGCGCCAGGGGCTTGGCGGCCCCCACCGCCACCCGCGGGATCACGGCAGGACGCCGGAGCGCTAACAGGCGGAAGACGTTGACCGTGCCGCGATCGAGCGGCGTGTTACCGGCCACCGTCGTGACGACCTCCACTGCGGCGCCCTCCCAGGCCCAGGCCAGCAGCAGGGCGAGAGCGTCGTCGATGCCGGGGTCGGTGTCGATGAGGAGGGGGATCACGGAATCACTCCTCGGGTGCTGGGCATCTTAACGTAGAATGAGGTTGATTTCGTATCC
>JBOHPM010000238.1:0-5539 GCA_050731715.1 Candidatus Rokuibacteriota bacterium | reverse complement strand
CACCGGTGAGAAAGTTGACAGAAGTATCAAAAACGTCATACGTATCATTAGATATGTCTCGTCGACCACGCCAGCCCAACTCCGACGGAACGCGGTATCTGACCACCCGGGAGTCGGCGGAGCGCCTGGGCGTCACGATCAACGCGATCAAGGCCTGGATCCGGGAGAAGCGCCTGCCGGCGCTGCGGACCCCCGGCGGTCACCATCGGATCGCCGAGGCTGACCTGATCACCTTCCAGGCCGAGCTGGCCGCGAGTAGCCAGAACGCCGCGCGGCCCCGCATCCTGGTCGTTGACGACGATGCGCCCCTCGCCGACATCCTCAAGGAGTCGCTTCAGGATGGCATGCCGGAGGCGCACATCCGTACGGCCACGGACGGCTACGAAGCCCTGGTCCAGGTCGGGGGGTTCCGTCCCGACGTGCTGGCTCTCGACATCCGCATGCCACGGCTGGACGGCTTCGAGGTGTGCCGGCGCCTCAAGGCTCGCCGGGACACCGCCGCGATCCGAATCCTGGCCATGACGGCGTACTCGGAGGGCGAGGTGAAGCATCGGATCCTCTCGTGCGGCGCTGAGGATTTCATCGAAAAACCCTTTTCCATCACTGACTTCCGTTCCCGTATCGTAGCCCTGCTCTCGAAGACCGCCCCCCGCTAGCCCTCGACGACACCAGCCGCGCCCTCGGAGCCGGCGGGCGAAGGCTCCGTGGTAGGATCGGCACGCCATGATTCGGGCGCTCTGAGCTGCGGATGCCCCGTTCACGCCTGGCAATCAAGATCACCGTCCTGATCGTGGTCGTGCTCATCATCGGCTTCGGGGCCTCCACCGTCTGGACGATCCAGCGCGAGGGGGAGCTCCTGATCGAGCAGAACAAGGTGGCGGCGCGACGGCTGACCGCGTCCATCGTGGCTAGCATCGAGGGCGCGATGCTCCAGGAGCGGCCTGATGTCACCCGGACCGTCATCCAGGAGCTCAAGGGGGCCACGCCCGTGGAGGGCCTGTCCATCTACCGCCGCAACGGCGTGGAGGCCTTCACCGACCTGGCCACCCTCGACGAGGTGAAGAAGAACGCCGACCTGCCCGGGGATGTCATGGCCAACATCCAGAAGATGGTCCGGGCGCCGGCGGCCCAGGTGAGTGGGCCACTCTTTCAGCAGGCCATCGAGACGTTACGGACCCAGGAATCGGTGGAGGTTCGTGAGGGGGTCCCCCTCTTCACCCTGCTGCACCCCATCCCCAATCAGGAGCGCTGTCAGGGCTGCCACGGCGCCGACCATCGGGTCCGCGCGGTCGTGCAGGTCGCCTCGTCGATGGCCCCGGTGTTCGCCGAGGTGCGGCGCCATCGGAACCGCCAGGTCCTCATCGCCGTCCTCACCATCGTGGCCGCCGCCGCCGTGCTGACGGTGGCCATGCGGCGGGTGGTGGTGCGTCCGATCGAGGCCCTGGCCAGCACGGCCCGGCGGGTGGGGGACGGGGACTTCTCGGCCCGGGCTCCCAGCGCCTCTGGGGACGAGCTGGGCCAGCTGGGCAACGCCTTCAATGACATGACTGCCCGCCTGGCCCAGGCCTACGGGGAGCTGGCCGGCAAGAACACCGAGCTGGCGTCCGCGCTGGAGAATCTCCAGGAGTCGCGCCGGCGGGTGGAGCTGCTCGAACAGCTCAAGGGCGAGCTGGCGAAGTTCGTGCCGGAGTCGGTGAAGAAGCTGCTGGAGCAGAACCCGGATGCCACGGAGCTGGAAAAGCGGAGCGCGGAGGTCTCCGTGCTGTTCCTGGACATCGTGGGGTACACCAAGCTTTCCGAGCAGCTTGACGCCCGACGGCTGAATCAGGTCGTCCAGCTCTACTTCTCGAGCTTCCTGGAGATCGTCCAGCAGCACCATGGCGACGTCAACGAGACGGCCGGCGACGGGCTCATGGTCATCTTCCAGGCCGACCGGCACGCCGTTGACCACGCCCTCAATGCCACCCGGGCGGCCTTCGCCATCCGGCAGAAGGCGGGAACGCTCAACGAGGAGTACGGCGGCGTGTTTCCGCCCATTCAGCTCCACGTCGGCATCAACAGCGGTGAGGCGCTGGTGGGGGCGACCAAGCTTGGACAGCGCTGGACCTTCACCGCTACGGGCCCGACCACCAATGTCGCGGCGCGCTTCGCCGGCTCGGCCCAGGCCGGTGAGATCGTCGTGGGCCCGACCACAGCCGAGCGGATCCGGCAGCACTTCGTGCTGGAGAGCCTGGGCGAGCGCGCGTTCAAGAACGTTTCCCAGCCGATCCGCGTCTTTCGGGTCATCCCGCCGGGCGTATACGAGAAGGTCGTGTGATGGGCGTCGTCCGGAAAATGTTTTCAGGGGTTGCCCGACCGGCTCGCAGGCGGGTACCGTGACGGGCGTGCGCCGCCATGTGCTCGTCGTGGAGGATCACGCCGATGCCCGCGAGGCCGTGCGCTGCCTGCTCGAGGTTCGCGGGCACAGGGTCGACGTGGCGGCCGACGGACCGGGCGCGGTCGACACCGCGCTGACCTCCCGTCCCGAGGTCGTGCTCGTCGACATCGGCTTGCCGGGACTCGACGGCTTCGAGGTGGCCCGGCGGATCCGGGCTACCGCCGAGGGCAAGCACATGAGGCTGGTGGCCCTGACCGGCTACGGGGACCTGACCGACCGCCAGCGGGCGCTCGAGAGTGGATTCGACGCCCACCTGGTGAAGCCGATCGACCCCGACCACCTGTACCGCCTCCTCGAGACCCCCTGACCGCCGGCGGTCCCGGCTCGCCAGGACCCCGGGTCCGGGTGGGCCTGTCGTCGTGGACCGATTCTGCGCTGATCGCGGAGGGCTCGTTCTACCCTCGCCGCTCCATGACGGCCGAGGCCCGGCTTCGGTACTACGCCGGGGTCTTCGACGTCGTGGAGGTGAATGCCTCGTACTACGCCGTCCCTGATCCGCGCACGGTTCTGCGCTGGGTGGAGCGGACGCCGGCCGGCTTCACCTTTCACGTGAAGGCGTACGGGCTCCTGACCGGCCACCACCCGCGACCCCAGACGCTCCCGGCCGACCTGCTGGGGCTCCTGCCCGCGGATGCGCGGCGGACCCGGCGGGGCGAAGTCGATGCGACGACCTTTCCGCCGGCCGCCATCGACGAGGCCTTCCGCCTGTTCCGAGCGGCCCTGACGCCCCTGGCCGAAGCGGGCAAGCTCGGCTACGTGCTCTTCCAGCTCGCTCCCTGGGTGCGTTACGCCCCTCAGTGGCTCGACTATCTCCAGGCGCTGCCCGAGCGGCTGCCCGGTTGGACGATCGCCGTCGAGTTCCGCGACCGCTCCTGGCTCCCCGAGCACGCCGATGAGGTGCTGCGGCTGCTGCGGCGGGCCCGGCTCGCCCACGTCGTGGTCGACGGGCCGCCCGTCGTCAACGCTGTACCCCGGCTCACGGCCGCCACGGCGCCGACCGCGGTGCTTCGCCTGCACGGGCGGAACGTGGAGGGCTGGCTCCGCCAGCTCCAGGGCGCGGAGCCGACGGTGCAGGAGAAATACGACTACCTCTATGATGAGGACGAGCTCGTCGCGCTGCTGCCCGAGATCGAGGCGCTGGCCCGCGAGGCCGAGCAGGTGTTCGTGTCGTTCAACAACAACAACCGAGATTTCCCCGTGCGCAACGCCCTGACGATGAAGCGCCTGCTCGGGCAGCCGGTGACGCCGCCCCTCGGGCAGCAAGGCTTGCCTCTCGACGGCCCGCCCTGAGATAGTGGAGGCAATGTCCACGCTGGCGTCGCCCATTCCGCGAGTCGAGCTGGCGCTCGGGCCCACGCCCCTGCTCAAGCTCGAGCGCGTCTCGGTGGAGCTCGGCGTGGAGCTGTGGATCAAGCGCGACGACCTCACCGGCCTGCTGGAGAGCGGGAACAAGATCCGCAAGCTGGAATTCCTCCTCGGCGAGGCGCTCAGTCAGCGGGCCGACACGCTCATCACCTGCGGGACGCTGCAGTCCAACTGCTGTCGGGCGGTCGCCGCGGTGGCGGCCCGGCTGGGCTTGCGCGCCGTGCTCGCCCTCAAGGGGGCCCCGCCCGAGGAGTACGACGGCAACCTCCTCCTCGACCACCTCCTCGGCGCCGAGGTCCATTACTGTGACGACCCCGCCTGGGACCGTATCGACGAGGTTCTGGCCGACCTCGCCGCACAGGTGCGTGCGCGGGGTGGTGTTCCCTACGTCATCCCCGAGAGTGGCGCCACCGTCACCGGGGCTCTCGGCTACCTCGCTTGCGGGCGGGAGCTGGCCGAGCAGGTGCGCCACGGCGCTCCCGAGTTCGACACGGTGGTGATCACCGCCTTCAGCGGAGGCAGCCAGGCCGGGCTGCTCATGGCCAGACAATTGACGGGTCTGCGTGCCCAGATCGTCTCGATCCCCATCGCCTGGGAGGCCCAGCGCGTCCGCGCCTACGTGGGGGAGGTCATCCGGGGGGCCCGGCTCCGGTACGGCCTCGAGGTCGATGTTCCCGAGCAGATCCCCGTGCTCGATGGCTATCAGGGGTCGGGGCGCGCCCAGGTCCCGGCCGAACAGCTCCAGACCGTCGTGCGTCTGGCCCGGCGCGAGGGCATCGTCCTCGATCCCGTGTACACGGGAAAGGCGTTCAGTGGGCTACTCGACACCCTTCGCCGCGAGCGAGGCGTCTTCGGACGGCGAGTGTGCTTCATCCACACGGGCGGTATCTTCAGCATCTTTCCGTTTCGCCAGGCCTTGCGGCCGATCGTCGACCGGCGCGACTGGTAGAATCACCCTCCTATGCCGGAACTGCGCCTACGGGGAGGGTCTCTCGACGGCTTCCGCCTGCATTACCTGGTTCAGGGTCGGGGTCCGCTGGTGGCCCTGGTCCACGGGCTCGGCGGCTTTGCCGCGTCCTGGGGCCCCACGCTGGAGGCGCTATCCGGGCGCGCGACCGTGCTGGCCCTCGATCTACCCGGGTTCGGGCGCTCGGCCAAGCCGCGGGCGCGCTACGGGCTCGACCTTTTCACCGAGGCCCTGGAGGGGTTCTTCGGCGCCCTCGGCGTCGGTCAGGTGAGTCTCGTCGGCCACTCCCTCGGAGCCGCGGTCGCGCTGACCTACGCCTTGGCCCATCCCGAGCGCATCGACCGTGTGGCCTTCATCGGGGGCCTCGTCCCGGGATTCGCCTACCGGATGTCACCGATCTACCGCGCCCTGGCCTTGCCCGGGGTGGGGGAAGCCCTCGCGTTGTGCGGCTGCCCGGCCGTGTATCGGGCGGCGCTGGCCCGATGCTTTCATCGCCCGCGCCCCGAGGAGATCGCGTTTCTCGTGAGCTGCGACTATCCGGCGCGGACGGGATGGAGCGCCCGCGCGGCCTTTCTCTCCACCGTGAGGGCGATGCGCGAGGACTACGAGCGGGGCGGGGAATACCGCCGGGCCCTCCGGGCGTTCACCGCGCCGCTGCTCCTGATCCACGGCCGGCAGGATCCCGTGGTGCCCGCCGCCCACTGTCAGGAGATCGCGGAGGATCTGCCGCGCGCCGAGCGGAAGTGGGTGGACGCCTGCGGACACTTCCC
>JBOHPM010000237.1:0-5556 GCA_050731715.1 Candidatus Rokuibacteriota bacterium | reverse complement strand
GCCCGGGCATCGAGATCGAGATCCAGGGCATCGCCGTCATCGACGACGCCTGAGCGCCACGGGTCGTCGCGCCTGCGACGTCAGCCTGTCGAGCCGCGACCGACCCACCTGGGCCGTTGCCAAACCTCGCTCGCCTGGGGTAGAGATTTGCCCGCGGCATTCGCCGGCAAAGCCTCGGGCACGAAAGGGGAGGCTCGCGCGCAACCTGTCGGCGTCGGCGAGGTCCTTGTCACCACGGGCCGGGCGGGCATCTTCCAGTCAGCGAACCGCTCTTCTGGCCAGGGCGCGCTTTTGTTCCTTAGTTGACATAATGCACCTTATCGGCGATGAGAACCAGGGGGGGGCTAGGGTGTGGCGCCCAGGATGCCCAGGCGGTTGCGGGCGTCGTCGGCGCGGAGGCTCTGCGGCGCCTCCCGCAGCAATCGCCGATAGCTCTCGATGGCTGCTGTCTTCTCCCCGCTTCGCTCCTGCACCCGGGCCTGGGCCATGAGAAGTTCCTCGAAGTAGAAATCCCCCGGGCGGAGCTGGGCCCGGGCCTGCTCGTAGGCTGCCCGGGCTTTGGTCAGGTCCCCCTCGGCCTCCCAGCTGTACCCGATGCCGGTTCTGGCCAGGATCCTGAGCGTCGGAGACTGCGCGTGCGTGCTGACCACCTCCCAGGCGCTGCGGGCCCGGGCCCAGTCGCGCTCGGCGTACCGGAGGTTGCCGAGCGCGTACGCCGCATCGGGCGCCAGCGAGGCCGAGGGATACTGGGCCAGCGCGCTCTCGAGCTCACGGCTGATGGCCGCGCGTGTCTCGGGGCTGAGCGGGGTGCTCCGGGCGTCGGCCAGCCGGGCCAGCGGCCCCACGTAGGCGGCGACGGCGTGTCGTTCTCGGGACTCGTCCCAGAACCAGGCACCCACGCCCAGCCCGGCCACCAGGAGGATGGCGATGCCGAGGGCGATCAGGGTGCGCGGCGAGAGCCAGGTCATCGCACGCGCAAGCCGCGCCGGTACTGGCGCCCGCAGGCGGCGCAACGCAGCCAGCCCTGAAAGGCGCGGCGCACGAGGCGGCCACAGTGCGGACACCGCTGGTACTTCTGCACACCGTAGAGACCGAGCCCGAAGGCGAGGACGGCAGCCACGATGATGACCGGCGGGGACGACAGGACGGTCTCCACGACACCCCCATGCTAGCAGCGGCCTCGACCGCGCCGCCACTGGGTTCGTCGGGTCAGCCGGCTGCCGGCACCTCCACGAAGACCTCGCCGTTGGCGACGGTGACGGGAAAGCAGGCGACCTTGACGGCCGGATTGTTGACGTTGAGCCCGGTGCTGACCTCCCAGCGCCAGGCGTGCCATGGGCACGTGACCACGCCCCCCTCGAGGTCCCCCTCGCCCAGGGGACCGCCACGATGGGGACAGCCGTTGTCGATGGCGTAGAGACGGCCGTCGACGTTGAACAGCGCGAGCGTGTGGCTGCCAGCCTGGACGACTCGCCCCTGGCCGGATGGCACTTCGGCAACGCTGGCGACCCTGACCCGCGATTGTGTCACGCCCGTCCCCCCCCGGCTGAAGTGCCCCTATAATAAGCGTGGAGGGCTCGCCGATGATCTTCCATCAGTTGCAGAACGAGGAGTCGGGGTGCCTTTCGTATCTGATCGGCTGTGGGCAGGCTGGCGAGGCCGTGGTGGTCGACCCCGGCCGCGATCGCGTCGAGGATTACCTGCGGCTGGCGCGACGCAAGGGGTTGCGCATCACGCAGATCGTGGAAACGCACACCCACGCCGACCACATCTCCGGCAACCGCGATCTCGCCGCGCTGACGCAGGCGCCCATCCTGCTCCACCAGGCCAGCCCCGCCGTGTTCGAGCACGGGGCCCTGAAGGACGGTGACGAGATCAGGATCGGTCAGGTCCAGCTCCGGGTGCTGCACACGCCCGGCCACACCCCCGACAGCATCAGCCTGCTCGTGACCGACCGCGATCGAGGGGGCGAGCCCTGGTTCGTGCTCACCGGCGACACGCTGTTCATCGGCGATGTGGGACGGCCGGATCTCGGCGGGGCCGCCGCGGCCGGCGACCTCTGGGCGAGCCTGCGGACCACGCTCCTGACCCTGCCCGACAGCGTGGAGGTCTACCCTGCCCACGGCGCGGGATCGCTCTGCGGGCGCGCCATGTCCTCCAAGTCGGCGTCGACGATCGGGTTCGAGCGCCGCTTCAATGCCGCCCTGCAGGCGCAGGGCAAGCAGGAGTTCGTCGATCTGGTGATGCAGGGGCTCCCGCCCAAGCCGCCGTCGTTCACGACCATCGTGGGCAAGAACCAGGGGCTGATCCCCCTCGTCTCCGCCAAGCCCCGCCCCTACACGGCGCGCGAAGTGTGGGAGGCCGTCCAGCAGGGCGCCGGCGTCGTCGATCTGCGCGATCCCGGCACCTATGGCGAGGGCCACATCCCGGGGGCCCTCAACGTGTGGGTCGAGAGCCCGCAGTTCGCCGACCGCGTGAGCTGGTTCACCCCGCACGGCGCTCCCCTCATCCTGCTCGCGCAGGGGCCCTCCGACCTGGAGCGCGCCCTGGGGGGGCTCACCCGGGTCGGCGTCGACCCGGTGGTAGGGTTCCTGCCCCGGGGCATGGTGGAGTGGAAGAGCGAGAGCTTGCCGGTCGAGACGGTCCCCCAGATCACCGTCTACACGCTGGCGGAGTGGCTGGACGAGCGCAAGGATCTGGTGATCATCGACGTGAGGGAGCCGTTCGAGTGGCGCGAGGGGCACGTCGAGGGGGCGGTGCACCTGCCGATGCTGGAGGCGGTCCGACGCCTCGACGAGATCCCGCGCGATTGCCCCAAGGCCGTGCTGTGCGCCGGGGGCTTGCGCTCGAGCACCGTGATCAGCGCGCTCAAGCGTCGCGGCATCTCACACTGGTACAACGTCACCGGCGGGATGACGGCGTGGCTCAAGGCGGGCCATCCGGTCGCACGCTAACCTGGGACCGTGGATCCGCTGCCGCTGATCCGTCACGGTCTCGCCGGCATGACTATCGCAAGAGTGGGCTGTGGCCGGCCCGGTTGGGGGAGTTTTTGCCGCTTCCTCTCCCTTTGCTGACGCCCCGAAGCGGAGCGGCGTCAGGGGTCGGACGGGCCGGCCACCCGAGCGCCCTGCGGAGGCCCAGGGCACGATCATCCTGATGCAACTGTACGAGACGGTTGGGGAAAAGCTTCGGACCCCGCCCGCGCTCAGGCTACGCTGAGTTCCTGCTTCAGACTTCGGATCGGAACCTCGAAGGCCTCGGTCGTGTCGCCACCGCCCCGCCGGTCCCACGACCGGGGGCGTCCTTTCCCGCCGGCGCCCCGGCGCTGGCGGCGGCGCCGTTGCCCCGCCACGGGGTCCGGCGAGCGGTCCCCGAGTCGACGCTGCGCGCGTCGGTCCGCGCCTCGTACGCGGAGGGTGCGGTATCCGAGCTCTTCGCAGCGTGTGCCGGGGGGGCCGCCCTCACGGCCTGGGCGATCTATCTGGGCGCCTCTCCCTTCATCATCGGCATGCTGGGCGCCCTTCCTCTGGGCGCCCAGGTTTTACAGATCCCCGGCGCCTGGCTGACCCAGACGTGGGGCTCGAGGCGCGTCGCCGTCGCCGCGATCGCCGCCTCGCGTCTCGTCTGGCTGCCCGTGGCCATGCTGCCGTTTCTCGACCTGCCGATGTCGCACGCCCTCGCGCTTTTCGTTGGGGTGGTGGCCATCGGCGCGATCCTCAGTGTCATCGGCAACAACGCGTGGACGGCCTGGATGGGCGATCTCGTGCCCGACAGCCTCCGAGGCCGGTTCTTCAGCCGCCGAACCGTCTACATCACACTGGCCGGCACCGCGGCTACGCTGGGCGCCGGGATCGCGCTCGACTACCTGGGGCCCAACGGCTGGCGCGGCGAGACGCTCGCGGCGCTGGCCGCAATCGCCTGCGTGGCCGGGGCCTGCAGCGTCTGGCTGCTGCTCCGCCAGCACGATCCCAACGGACATCCCACGCTCGAGCGCCCGGACTGGCGGGTGCTGGGCCGGGTCGTCGGCGACCGCGCGGCCTGGCCGTTCATGCGCTATCTGCTCGGCTGGAATGCCGCCGTCGGGCTGTCGGCGAGCTTTTTCTCCTTTCACATGCTGGTCAATCTCAAGACGGGTTTCGTGCTCGCGGCGCTCCACGGCGTAGCGGTAGCCCTCATGCGCATCGCGGCCGCCCCGGCTTGGGGCCGGGCCGTCGATCGGCTGGGCGCCCGGCCCGTGCTCATTCTGTGCTCGTTCAGCATCGCGGCGGTCCCAGCCATCTGGCTGTTCGTCACCCCGGAATTCCTGTGGCCGCTGGCCCTGGAGGCCATGCTGGCGGGCGTCCTCTGGGGCGGTCATGGCATCGCGGCCATCGATCTCACCATCCACCTGTCACCCCGGCGCGAGCGCGCCTTCTACGTGGCCGTGTTCGCCGCCGCCGGGGGCCTGGGCTTCGCCGTCGCCTCCATCGGGGCGGGGCTGGTGGCGTCATACCTGCCCCTGCGGTTCCCCGCGCTCGGATGGACGTGGACCAATCTCCACGTGCTCTTCCTGCTCTCCGCGGCCGGCCGGTTGGTGGCGGCGATCGGCGCGCTGCGCATCGAGGAGCGCAATGCGCGCGGCGTCCGGGAGCTGCTGAGGACGGTGCTGGCCGCCAGATAGGTTGAAGCCCCCCGGGGGCGCTGATATCCTTGCGCCGCCGTGCGCGCCGCCAGCCCGATGATCATCGTCGGTCGGTTGCTCATCGCGCTCCTGTTCGTGACCTTTCTCATCGAGCAGGCGCCGCACCTCGTCCACCACTTCTTCGATCCCGAGTACACGGGCGAGGAGTGCTCGTTCGCCACCGCGGGCGAGCGGCTACCGGGGCTCGGCGCCGAGGCCATCGGCGTCGACTACGGTCCGGCCGGGGAGCTCCTGGCGCACTCGCCGGCCCCCTCCCTGCTCCCCGCCGTCCTCGTCCGGGGCCCCTTCCCGCGGGCTCCGCCCCGGGCCGCCTCCTCACTGGCCTAGCGTCCGTCTCCGCGGTCTCGATCGCGACACCCGGCGTGTCTCCTCTCGCCGCCGGGGGACGCCCGTGAACCCGGTAGACACCGAAACCGAGCCTGCATCCAGGAGGCGAGCATGCGGATTCATGTCCTGTCCACCGCCATCGCGGCTTTCCTGTTAACCACGTGGCTGGTGCTTGCCGCGTCGGACCCAAATCCGCAGGATGCTCTTGCTTATGCTCAGAAAGCCCTGGAAATCAACCCTGAAAGCGCCCGCGCCCGCCGAGGCGTGGAATGGGCCCTGAGTCGGGTGAAACAGACTGAAGCCGGGAGTGTCCTTGTTGAGCGAAGTGCCGCGCTGAACTTGTCGGAGGGCCGAAACGATGCCTTTGCAAGTCTCCCGAAACGCGTTTATCGAGGAACAATCCCAGCACCTCAATTAAAGATCAATGGACAAAATTGGCTTTATCCAACTTTACTGATTGGAGCAGGATGTATGCTGGTTGGTTTGATAGCGTTATTCGCTTTGACCAGTCCGGCTCTTGCATCCATCGTGAGCAGCGTCAGCTGGCC
>JBOHPM010000236.1:0-5580 GCA_050731715.1 Candidatus Rokuibacteriota bacterium | reverse complement strand
CCCTGTGGCTGGGCACCTGGCGCTCGACCCCCTGTTGGGTCGGCGGTGTCCCCCGCGGCGCGGAAATTCCCGCCGGCTTGCACCGCGAGACGCTGGTGCCCATGCAAGGCACCCGGCTGCCCGACGACCTGCTCTCGCTGGGCGGGATGGCGATGCAGGCGCTGTGGTGGGAGTCGACCAGCGGGCACTGTCCGCGCTGTGGGGAGCGCACCGAGCGCATCGAGAACGAGTGGGGCCGACGCTGTCCCCGCTGCCGCTACGAGCACTATCCGCACCTGCACCCGGCCGTGATCGTGCTGGTCCGCGACGGGGAGCGGGTCCTGCTGGCCCGCAAGGCCATCTGGACGCCCGGACGCTATGCGCTCGTCGCCGGCTTCGTGGACAACGGAGAGTCGCTGGAGGGGGCGGTGCGCCGTGAAGTGCAGGAGGAGGTCGGAGTGACCGTCGACAACATCCGCTACGTGGGCAGCCAGAACTGGCCGTTCCCCAGCCAGCTCATGGTCGGCTTCGTGGCCGACTACGCGGGCGGTGAGATCACCATCGACCCCGAGGAGCTGGAGGACGCGCGCTGGTTCCCCCGCGACGCGCTCCCCACCGGGCCCGCCCGCCATTCCATCGCGGGATTCATCATCGAGCACTACGCGCGGGGCCGGCCGCGCTGACACCGGTCGCCGACGACGCGACGGGCCTTCTGGTATAGTGCGACGGCTGGCACGTCGCGGTGTGAACGATCGGACAGCGAGGTAGGGCATGCGGAAGACCATCACCGGCACCGGTGGCATGTTGCTGATCCAGACCTTGAAGGACGCGGGGGTGGAGTACCTCTTCACGAATCCTGGCTCCGCGGAAACCGGGATCTTCGCCGCGCTCGCGGAGGATGGTGACCAGCGGCTCGTCGTGGCCAAGCACGAGGGGCTGGTGGCGGCGATGGCCGACGGTTATCACCGGATCAGTGGCAAGGTCGGCGTCGTCATCGCCCACGTGATGGGAGGCTCGTACCAGCTGGCCGGCCAGCTCTTCAATGCGCAGGTGGCCGGCTCGTCGCTGCTGGTCATCGCCGGGGACTGGGCCTCCGAGCTCCAGGACTACCGAGGGCTCGCGCCGTTTCCTGGCCTGAACCAGGCCGAATCGATGCGGCCATTGACCAAAGACGCCCGCTGCGCCTATCAAGTCTCCACGAACCCGGCGGCCATCACCGTAGCCACCACCCGGGCCCTCCGCGAAGCGACCACTCCCCCCACGGGCCCGGTGTACCTCTCCATCAGCGCCGAGCTGCTCAACCGCGAGGGGCTGGAGGCGCAGATCGGAGAAGCGGCGAACTATCAGATCGAGCGGCCGGGCCCGGCCCGTCGGCAGACGATCGAGGCGATCGCCCGGCGGCTCGGAGAGGCGCAGTGCCCGGTGCTGCTGTTCGGTGACGATGTCTGGCGCGCGGGAGCTCAGGCCGAGGCGGTGGCGTTGGCGGAGGCCCTGGAGGCGCCGGTGTTCAGCACCCGGCAGATCTTCGCGAACTTTCCCACGCGGCATCCGCTCTACTGCGGCATGTATCCGGTCACCCGGGAGTTCGAGAAGACGACCGGGCTCAAGCCGGACCTGATCTTCCTCGTCGGGTGCCAGGGCGTGCACGGCAGCGTGGCCGAGCCCGCGGTGATGCAGATCGGACCCAACCCGTTGCTGATGGGCCGTCACTATCCGCTCGACGTCGCGGTCCAGTGCGAGCTGCCCGAGACGCTCCAGGGCCTCGGCGACGCCTTGACGCGAGTGCACGCCTCCGAGCGGGTCGCATCCTGGGCCCGCCAGCGCGCCAAGGTGCGCACCTACGCCCGACTGCTGATCGGGCGTGAAGAGGATGTGGTGCGCGAGCACGAGCACGACCCGATCGTCCATCCCAGCGTCCTCGAGGCCCAGATGGCGGAGCTGCTGCCCCGCAACGCGACCATGGTCCAGGAAAGCTCGACGGCTCGCACCACGCTGCTGTCGTTCGGGCACCAGGGGATGGCCTGGACCCGCAGCGGTGGCGGCTCCCTGGGTTTCGGGGTGGGCGGGGCCATCGGCGCCAAGATCGCCGTCGGGCGCGAGCGGCCCGTCGTGCTCCACCTCGGCGACGGCGCGCTCGGTTACAGCGCGGCGGGGTTCTGGACGATGGCGCGGTACAACACTGCGGTCCTCACGATTGTCTCCAACAACGAGAGCTATCAGATCGTGCGCCACAATTGGGCCAAGGACATGCCCGACAGCAAGATGATCCGCGAGGGCAAATATCCCGGCCTCTATCTGAGTGCGCCGGCCGTGGATTACGTCGGGCTCGCTCGTTCCCAGGGTGTGGATGGTGAGGCGGTCACCACGTTGAAGGAGCTCGAGCCGGCGCTGCGCCGTGGGCTGGAACGGACGACGCGTGAGAACCGGCCGTACCTGATCGACGTGACGGTGGCCCGCGAAGGCATCGGGGCCGAGTCGACCTGGCACCAGGACTGGCAGCTCTAGCGCCTTCAGTCCCAGGGTCCGGGTGTAGAATTCTCTCGACTTGCCGGCGTCACGGATCTGGTTCGCCAACATCCCGTTGAGCCTGGAGGTCATGGCGTTGCACTCCCGTCGCGAACGTGCCGGCTCAGCGGCGCCCGGCAACGGGCGGCCGCTGCAGGTGGTTAGTGTGAAAGCCGTCAACCTTCGAACCCTCGGCCAGTCAGGTCCCTTGCGCCGTGAACGAATGCGAGAACACGAACCTCGGCCGGTGTCACCTCGTAGAGCAGGCGATAGCGCCGTACGAGAAGTTGCCTGATGTTGGGCTGGTCCAACTCGGGAACGCGCCGGCCACGCTCGCTATGAACGTCAAGCGAGGAAGCCACCTCGAGCGTTTCGGTCAGCAGCCGCTCAGCGGCGGAACGGGAATCCTGAGCGACGTAGGAAACGGCATCGTCGAGCATCCGGCGGGCTTGCTCGGTCCAGACTACGCGCCGTCGCCGCGTAGCCATTTCCGACGCATGGCACTCTCAACCTCCTCATGAGGGATGGTGCGCCCAACCGCCGCGTCGGCCTGACCGCGCTCGACCGCCTGCAGGACGTAGAGGTGGTACAGCACGTCCTCTACGCTGCAGTCGTCGGGCAGCCGATCAAGGAGGGCTTTGACCGCCTGCTTTGCCTTCACCGCATCCTCCTTCGGTAACAGTCTATCGCAAGCGACCCTCGCGTATGTCCCGTCGCCGAGACGGGTCCTCTTGCACGCTAACGTCCCGCATCACCTGCCGGCGGAGGCGGGCGAAGCCCGCTGTAGCCGGTCAGGTGCATGCGGCATTCTGGTTGCCGCAGGCACTTGTTGTCCACTTTCGACCCACAGCGGTCATTCATAGATGTCCATTAGCGGGCGCTTCACCTTTCTTTCAATGTCCTTTGTCTCAGGCTGGGCCCCCATGAACCTCCAATGCCGGGTAGCAGCCCTGGGCTCAGTCCTTGCCCAGCAGCAGATCCACGACCCAGCAGCCGCGAGCGTGCTCCCGACCCGACCGGCAATGCTCGATCAGGTCGGCGTTCGTGCAGCCCGAGGCTTCGAGGGCGTCGGCCAGGAGAGGCATGCGGTCGAAAGCGCGCTCCGCATAGATGCCATCGGTAAGGGCCCTCACCTCGCGGGTCAGCCAAGCGGCGCACACCGGTCGCGGGCGGAACGGGTTTCCGAAGAGGCAGTGGACGAGGGCAGTCTGCTCCCGGTGCTCGGCGATCGTGGCGGGGGCATCGAGGACATACCTCTGGCCCTGTAGATCCGCCGCAGCCCGTGCCGCGTGCCTCGCCGTGACGAGAGCCGGGGCGAGAGGGTCGCCCTTGTCGAACTCGTCTTCCCACCATGGATCGTCGAGGGCGTCGGCGACCCGCTGCAGGAAGGACTTCGGAGGGCTCGGGAAGCCGGAGGCCGTTAGCGCGGCACCGGGGCCGTTGTCCTTGCCGTGCAGTTTGCCGAAGATCGCGCACGCCTTCTCATGTGCCTGGAGCATCTCGGCCCGATCGGCGAGGCCGTCCGCGAACGACTCGGCCTTCCGCACCGCGTCGCGAAACTCCTCGTGCTCGAGGTTCGACCAGACCCGCCGACAGCAGGCCACCGCGAAGAGCCTCACCTTGCGATCGCTCGCCTTGCGCCGGAGGAACTCGAGCATGGGCTGCGGATTGGTACAGGCCAACCATTCGGCTTCGGTCATGGGCGTTCATCCGTGTCGGGCGAGCGTCTGCTGCTGTTGGAAGCCGCTTCCGAGTGGCAGCTTTCGGGGATTGTCACGGCTGACCGCTCATGGCCGATAGCGGCCATCGCGCAAGGAATGCCGCGCGGTCGAATGCCGTATAACGCCCGGTTCAGCCGCCGCAGCGAGCGTAGCGAGCCGCGATCGGCTACAATCGGAAGTTCAACGCCTGGAAACACCACCGGCTACAACAGCGCGAGGAATTCATCTCGTTCGATCTCGCAATCGCGGAGAATTGCCGCGAGCAGGCCCGGGCCGATCGTCTCACCAGAGTGGACGGGTACAACGGTTCCACGGCCGTCGGGCTGACGATTGATTCGCGCGACCTGGAATCCCGCCTTCCTCAAGGCCGCGATGATCTCTCGCCCCGTGATCCGCGGAAGGCGAGTCACGCCACCGTGATCTTCTGGACACCGATGAAGTCGAGTGGTTCGACGTTTTCGCCTTGGACCTCAAGGCAGAGCTCGACTGCCTCGCGTACCCTGGCCATCAACTCATCAAGGGACGTCGCCTGCGTGTGACAGCCTCGCAAGGCGGGAACGGACGCCACGTAGTAACCCTCGGCGTCCCGTTCGATAATTACGCTGAATTCTCGCGCCATCGGATGCCCTCCGGGACGATTCTACCTCGGGGACCTCCGCCGCGCTTTGTGCGGCGAACGTTGCCGATGAGCCGCGGCGCCGGAGGTGCCGGCGGCTCTATTGGCTGGTTGGGCTGTTCCGTCTTCCGAGGTGAGCTGCACCGCCAGATGGGTCGCGTAGGGGTGGTAACCCAGCCCGGTTGCCAAGGCAACTGAGGCGGCGTTCTCAAGCAGGGTCTGGTACAGCACGATGAAACCGGCGTCTAGCCCCTCTGCCGTCGCCGCACTGACCACTGCGCGACCATAGCCGCGCCCTCGGTGTGCGGGGTGCGTGACGACTCCAATGTGCACAGTCTCCGCCCAGGCCCGGCGATACCGTGCGGCCGCGACGATACGATCATCGACAAAACAGCCGAAGATGTGCGGGTCATCGAACACGATTCCCGAATGTTCCCACGCGTCGTCTACGCTGGCGTCGGCCAACTCGTGCAGGGCTTCCTGATCCGCGTGGGAGAGAGCACGCACCCCGGAATGAGACGCGGATCGAAACTGCCGCCGCTCGACATAGCCTTGATATGCCGGGCCGACAATCTTCTCGATACGCGACCCGAAGACAGCCCGGATGCCAGCTTCACTGAACAGGCTCTCCACGGTATGTGCTCGCACGGCGGTCTGCACAGCTTCCACCGAGCCCGGCGGGACCGAGAGACACAACGAGTCCTGGTGTCGAAAAGGCCATACTCCGTGATCGTCCGCCAGCCAGTGATGCCGGACGAC
>JBOHPM010000235.1:0-5617 GCA_050731715.1 Candidatus Rokuibacteriota bacterium | reverse complement strand
GGTTCGCGGCGGACGGGTCGGGCTCGGCGCCCACCGGCTGCGGGACGGGAACACTCGCGTGCTCGAGCCGCGGTGGCGGGCCGGCCGGAGGGCCGCTGGTCGAGTTATCCGCCTCCGCCGGCGTGGGCTCCGGGCTCGGCGCAGGACGCCTCACCGAATCAGGCGGCCGCGGTTCGAGATCCACCGCGGCGTCGCCCGCGGCGGTTCCCGCGATCAGCGTCCTGAGCTTGGTGAAGGTCTCGGCCAGCTCTTCCCGGCTCTGCCGGAGGGCCACGTTCTCGCGCTCGAGGTCAGCCAGGCGCTGACGGAGGCCGTCCGTCTCCGCGGCGAGGTCGTCCAGCTTGGCCAAGACTCCCGGAAGCGCGACGAGCAAGCGTTTGCTTTCTCCGGCCCACCGCGCGATGAGCTCCTGGATGTCGGGTTCGAGCGCGCCGAGGTGTTCGTTGTCGTCCATCACCTCGATTCTCTCCGAGCCGCGCGGCGCGGGCCTCAGTAATCGTCCGCCCGCTATCCGTCAAACGCACTAGGCCTCCGGCCCCGCCACGGGCGCGCCCACTCGAAGGCGGCCGCGGCGCGCAAGACGGTGACGTCGTCGTGGCGACGACCGACGATCTGCAATCCCACCGGCAAGCCGTTGCCGGTGAAGCCGCAGGGGACGGAGGCTGCCGGGTGGCCGGTCATGTTGAACGGATACGTGAAGGGAATCCACGCATACGACGGCACGGCCTGACCCGCGATCGCTTGCGGGTTGTCGAGGCCGACCGGAAATGGCGGGCAGGCGATCGTGGGCGTGACCAGGAGATCGTACCGCTCGAAGAGCGCCCGCGGATACTGGTCCCAGGCCAACCGATCGAACCAGGCCTGCACGTAGGCCGCCGGCGGCAGCGCGAGGTACTCCTCGATGATCCGGAGCAGGCCCGGCTCGATGTCCTGGCGCCGGTTCCGATAGGGGGCCATGCGGGTCGCGATGCCGCCGCAGAAGATCAGCCGCCAGGCCTCCATGGGCGAGGGCCAGCCCGGGCGCACCTCGGCGAGCCGGCCGCCGAGGTCGCGAAAGACCCGGGCCGCGGCCGCGCAGACCGCGCCCACCTCGAGGTCGATGGCATCGGCAAAGCCGAGATCGTCGCTGTACGCCACCCGGAGCCCTCGCACGCCGCCCCGCAGGGCTCGCCCGTAATCCACTCGTTCGGCCGGTAGCGAGTACTGATCGCGGTCGTCCGGCCCGGCGCAGACACTCAGCATCAAGGCGGCGTCGGGCACCGTTCGCGTCAGCGGGCCTACATGGGACAGGCTCCAGGCGGCGCTCGGCGGATACGTGGGAATCCGGCCGAACGAGGGCTTGTGACCGAAGATGCCGGCGCAGGAGGCGGGGATGCGGATGGAGCCGCCGCCATCGGTACCGACGTGCAGCGGCCCGAGGCCGGCGGCCGCGGCCGCCGAGGCCCCCCCGCTGGAGCCGCCGGGAGTGCGGCCGAGATCCCAGGGGTTACGGGTGATGCCGAAGACGAGGTTGTGGGTGGCCCCGATCCAGCCGAACGTGGGCGTGTTGGTCTTGCCGAGCAGGATTCCCCCGGCCGCCTTCAGGCGCGCCACAACCGGGGCGTCCTCGGTGGGCACGTGATCGCGGTAGACGGGCGTGCCGAACGTCGTGCGCACGCCGTCGGTGATGACGAGGTCCTTCACCGAGAACGGCACCCCGTGGAGCGGACCCAGCCGGGCGCTCCGCCGGCTCAGCGCGCGCTCGGCCAGCCGGGCCTGCTGGCGCGCCGTCTCGGCGGTGAGGGTCACGTAGGCGTTGAGGGTGGGATTGACCCTCGCGATGCGGTCGAGGACCGCCTCCACCACCTCCACCGGCGACAGCGTCCGCCGGCGATAGCGCGCGGCCAGCTCGGTGGCCGACAGCCAGCAGAGCTCGTCCGCGGCCACGCCCTCAGCTCGTGAGGTGGAACACCACCATCTTGAGCTCGGTCATCTCCTTGACCGCGTAGGCGGGCCCCTCCTTTCCGAAGCCGGACTCCTTGAGGCCGCCGTAGGGCATCAGATCGGCGCGCCACTGGGGCCCCCAGTTGATGTGCAGGTTGCCGGACTGGACCTCGCGGGCGAACTTCCAGGCCCATTCGAGGTTCTCGGTGAAGATGCCGGCGGCCAGCCCGTAGTTCGTGTCGTTGGCCAAGGCAATGGCCTCGTCGATATCGCCGAACGGGGTCACGGCCACCGCGGGTCCGAACAACTCATCGGAGGAGATCTTCATGTTCGGTTTCACGTCGGCCACGATGGTGGGCTCGTAGAGGGCGCCCTGACGCCGCCCCCCGGTGACGAGCCGGGCGCCGCCGGCCACCGCCTCCTTCACCCACTCCTCGACGCGCGCGGCTTCCTTCTCGCGGACCAAGGGGCCCACCTTCACCGTCTCGTCGAACTGGTCGCCAATCTTGAGGGCCTGCACCTTCGGCTTCAAGGCCTCGAGGAAGTCGCCGTATATCTTGCCGGCGGCCAGCACGCGCTGGGTGGAGATGCAGACCTGACCGGCGTTGGCGTACCCGGTGGAGGCCACGGCCGCCGCCACTCGGCCCAGGTCGGCGTCGGGCATCACGATGACCGGGGCGTTGCTGCCCAGCTCCATGGTGACCCGCTTGATGCCGGCCCGCGTGCAGATGTGCTCGCCGACGTCGCGGCTCCCCGTGAACGTGATCTTCCGCACTCGTCGGTCGGTGACGAGCATATCGCCGATCTCGCCGCCTGATCCCGTCAGCGTGTTGATGCCTTCCGGCGGCAGCCCGGCCTCCAGCAGGATCTGCGTGAGCTTCAGCGCGCTCAGCGGGGTGTCGGTGGCCGGCTTGACGATCACAGCGTTGCCGCCGGCGATGGCCGGGCCCACTTTGTGGCAGACCAGGTTCAGCGGGAAGTTGAACGGGCTGATGGCGACGACGACGCCGCAGGGCACTCGGATGGTGACCCCGAACTTGCCGGCCCCACCGGGGGCCGCGTCCAGAGGGACGGTCTCGCCGTGCAGCCGCTTGGCCTCCTCGGCCGAGCCCATGATGGTCTCGTAGGCGCGGTTGGCCTCCAGCCGGCCCTCGGCGATGATCTTGCCCTCCTCGGCGGAGATGGTCCGGCCGAGGTCTTCCTGTCGCGCCGCCATCAGCTCGGCGGCCCTGGTCAGGATCTTCCAGCGGTCGTAACCGCTGAGCTTGGCCATCACCTTGGCGCCGCGCTCCGCGGACTGCAGCGCGCGCTCGACGTCGGCGCGCTCGCCCCTGGGCACGGTGTCGATGACGGAGTTATCGTAGGGATTGCGGACGTCGATTCGCTGTGGCTTGTCGATCCACTCGCCGGCGACGTACATCTTCATGGAGAACTCGCTTTCTTGTCGTTCGGGCGATTACCTGCCTCTCAGACGAGGGTCGAGGGTATCGCGGAGGGCGTCGCCCAGCAAGTCGCGTGGCGGGGGCTGCCTGCCCCCGGCTCAGAACAGCCTCCCCAGCAGGTGCAGGCCATAGATGAGGGCGCCGGCCAGGCCCCCCACCACGGTGCCGTTGACGCGGATGTACTGGAGGTCGTCGCCGGCGTGCTCCTCGATGAGGCGCACGGCACCCTCCGGCCCCAACGCGTGCACGCCTTTCTCGATGAAGGTGGCGATGCGCCCGTGGAACCGCTCCACCACCTCCACCGCCCGGGCCCTGATCCCGCTCGCGATCTGCCGACGCAGATCGGCGTCGCTCAGCAGCGCATGACGGACCCGCTCCAGGCGCTCGGTCACCCACCCGACTACCTCGGAGTCCGGGCGCTCGAGGTCGGCCAGCAGGGCCCGGCGCAGGGCCCGGGCGGCGTCGTCGGCGAGCCGAGCCACCGCCGGGCTGCCCAGGAGCTCCGCCTTGACCCCCTCGACCCGCTCGGTGAGGGCGGCATCCGTGCGCAGGCGGTGGGCGAAATCGGCAAGGGCGTCGCTCAGGCGGGCCCGCAGCGGGTGAGCCGGGTCGGCGGCCAACTCGTCGAGTCCCGCGGCAACGGCGGCCACGATGCGCTCGCGATCGATGAGGCCGAGCAGGTCGGCCAGCCCCAGGGCCACCCGCGGGTAGAAGCTGATGCGCTCGCGATAGCGGGCCAGGAGCTCATCGACCAGCTCGCCGACGGCGGCCTGCAGCGCGGGCCGTTTCAGCGCGTCAACCAGGGCGACGGTCGTCGCGCCGATGGCCCGCTGGTCCCAGCCTTGCTGCCGGGCCAGCTCCAGCGCCGTGCCCAGCGCAGGCGCCACCGGGCGGGCCACGAGCAGGCGCTGCAGCCAGACGACGAGATCACCGGCCGACGCCACCGGCGCCTCCCGAGCGATCCAGCCGAGCAGCGTGCGGACGGCCGCCTCGAGCTCGGCGCGACCCACCCGCTCGGCGGTCCGGGCCAGCCAGTCGTCCAGGTCCAGGCGGTCGATCTCACGCACGAGGTACTCGCGAGTGAGGACGCGGTTGCCGACCATCGTTCCCACGCGGCGGGCCAGCAGCTCCCAGTTGGCCGGGATGATCGCCGTGTGGGGAATGGGCAGCCCCAGCGGGCGACGAAACAGCGCGGTCACCGCGAACCAGTCAGCGAGCCCACCCACGATCCCGGCCTCGGCGACGGCCAGGATCCACCCGCCCCACCAGGTCGCGCGGAACGGGAACGCGGCGGCGGCGAGGCCGACGGCGGCCAGGAGCGCGCCCAGCGCGAGGCGTCTTCGCATTATTTGTAGCGGGGACCGCGTGCCCGGTTAGAACCGAGGGTGGCCTGCTCTAGGTGCATGTGGCTGCGCTGGTAGCAGGGACCGTGAGCCCGGTTCGGACCGAGGGTGGCCTGTCACGCCCGTTCATTGCGCGCGGCTGTCTTTCCTACGCGGCGGCGGGATGGGAGCAGGACGCGGCTCTGCTTGACGTCCCACACGCCGCGCGGCGTGAGCCGCACCGCGGGCAGGAAATCCGCCGAGAGAAAGAACAGGGTGAACAGCGGCTCATGATGGGGATAGCCGCGGGTCATCAGGGCCGCCCGGAGCGCGTCCTCGCCGGCGGCCACCTGCACGAGGGAGCCGCGCATCATCACCCCGCCCACCGGCAGCGGCAGCTCGTGGGCCACGCGATCGCTATCCACGATGACGATGCCGCCGTGCAGATCGAGGACACGATTCACGGCGGCCGCCATGGCCGCGGGACTGCGACCGAGCACCAGAATGTTGAAGTCGGTGGAGATGGTGGAGGCCAGCCCATCGAGGCGATCGGCGAAGCCGGCCACGACCCCGGGGGCGACCCAGCGGCCGCCGCGGTCCACGAGGGCGGCGAAGAGGTCGCCCGCGGCCAGCGGGCGCTCCTCCAGGCGCGTGATCACCGCGCTCACTAGCCGGGCCACAGGATACCGGTCGCGCGGGGGCAGGACGAAGTCCTCGGCCCGCGCGCGCCAGCGGACGGCGAGCCGGGCCCGGGACGAGGCAACGATCCGCGGCCACGGCACCTCGGCCACCGGGATCCGGAGCTGTCCCTCCTCGACGGCCACCCGGCCCCGAGCGATGACGGTGTGGGGTCGGGGCTCGGTGAGATCGCCCAGCACGCAGACATCAGCCCAGCGGCCCGGCGCCAGGCCGCCCAGGTCGGCGTCGAGC
>JBOHPM010000234.1:0-5634 GCA_050731715.1 Candidatus Rokuibacteriota bacterium | reverse complement strand
CGCTCGACATTGCGACCGGCCTCCATGTACCACACGGCAGCCTTGAGGCCAAAGGTGGTGGGCTCGGCGTGCACGCCATGGGTTCGCCCGACGATCACAGTGTCCTTGTGGCGGCAGGCCAGGGCGCCCACCGCGGACCGCAGCCGCGCCTGACCGACCAGCAGCAGCTCCGCCGCCTGCCCGAGCTGCAGCGCCAGCGCGGTGTCCCAGACGTCGTTGCTGGTCAGGCCGATGTGGACGAAGCGCGAATCCGCGCCGAGCTGCTCCTCCAGGCTGCTGAGCAGCGCGATCATCTCGTGCTTGACCCGGGCCTGGAGCTCCTGGATGCGGGGGAGGTCGACGCTCGCGCGAGCCCGGATGCGGGCCAGGGCGTCGGGCGGAATGCGGCCGCGCCGAGCATAGGCTTCGCACACCGCCAGCTCCACGCGCAACCAGGTGGCGTACTTGTTTTCGTCACTCCAGAGACGCCCCATGGCCGGACGCGTGTAGCGCTCGATCACGCCCTCACCTTAGAGCAAAACCGTGGCGGTGGAAAGACGCTTCGCGAGAAAGGGCTACTGCCCCGTCGGGGCCCCTTCCGATCGGAGCTCCCGCGGCAGGTTGCGACGGTCGAGGGGCCCGTAGGTAGTCAGGGCCAGCCGGTCCTCGTCGAGCAGCTCGCCGACCAGCGCCTGGACCTCCTCGTGGCGGACGCCATCGATGGCCGCCAGCATGGCGTCCATCGTGAGGAACGACCCCAGGTGCATCTCGTGCTTGGCCAGGCGATTCATGCGGCTGGAGGTGGATTCCAGGGATAGCATCAGGCTGCCCTTGAGGTGGTCCTTGGACCGCTTGAGCTCATCCACGGACACCCCGTCCTTCTTGAGGCTCCGCAGCTCTTTGAGGAGCGCCTTGAGGACCTTGGACACGTTCGTGCCATCGGTGGCCGCATAGACGTAGAGGAGGCCCGTGTCGCGGAACGGCTGGACCCCGGAGTGGATCGAGTAGGCCAGGCCCTGCCGCTCCCGGATCTCCTGGAACAGCCGGGACGACATGCTCCCGCCTACGATGTCGTTGAGCAGGTAGAGCGCGTAGCGCTCGGGCGCTCCGTGGCTCAAGCCAGGGAAGCCCAGCACCAGATGGACCTGCTCGAGGGTCTTGTGGACGATGTTGACCCCCGCCTGCATCACGGGTAACGGGCTCGGCGCCTCCACGGCCGGCAGCGTGAAGCCATCGAAATCGGCGCCGAAGAGCTGGACGGCTCGCTCGTGCGTGACGTTGCCGGCCACGGCAATGATGATCTTCGCCGGCACGTAGTGCTCCACGAAGTGGGTGTGGACGACGTCGCGCCGATACCCCTCCACGGCCTCGCGCGTCCCCAGAATGGGCCGGCCTAGCGGGTGGCCCGCCCATATCTGGGCCGAGAAAAGATCGTGGATGAGGTCGTCAGGCGTGTCCTCCACCATCTTGATCTCCTGCAGCACCACGCTCTTCTCCCGCTCCAGCTCTTCAACGTCGAAGCGTGGGTGCAACAGGATGTCGGTCAATAAACCAACGGCCAGCGGCAGGTGCTCGTCCAGCACCTGCACGTAGAAGCACGTATGCTCCTTGGTGGTGAAGGCATCCATTTGCCCGCCCACCGAGTCCATGGTGCGGGCAATCTCCTCCGCGCTCCGGGTGGCCGTTCCCTTGAAGACCAGGTGCTCGATGAGGTGGGACACGCCGGCCCGATCGACGGGTTCGTGGCGCGAACCCGTCTCCACCCACACGCCCACGGCCACCGACCGCACGTGGGTCATCTCCTCCGAGATGATCCGGATGCCGTTGGGGAGGCGGCTCTTCTTGTAGTCTTCAGTCACGGGGCGGGTTCGCCGCGTTGGGGTTCTTGAGCTTCTCCTTGGCGCCCAGCCCCGGCTGGTCGCGCAGGGCCATCTTGCGGCTGAGCCGCATCTTGCCGTTGCCATCGACCTCGATGACCTTGACGGCCACCTCGTCGCCTTCGCTGAGCACGTCCTGCACCGTGCGGATACGGGACTCGGCGATCTGCGAGATGTGGAGCAAGCCCTCGGTGTTGGGGATCACCTCCACGAAGGCGCCGAACTCCACGATCTTCTTCACCTTGCCCACGTAGATGCGGTCGACCTCGACCTCGCGGGTGATGTCCTGGATCATCCCGATCGCCCGCTGGACCGACGCCGCATCGGGAGAGAACACGGTGACCCGGCCGTCGTCCTCGATGTCGATCTTGGTGCCCGTCTGCTCCTGGATCCCCCGCACCACCTTGCCGCCGGGCCCGATGATCTCCCGGATCTTCTCGGGCCGAATCTTGATGGTGACGAAGCGGGGTGCGTGCGGCGAGAGCTCCGGTCGCGGGCGTTCGATGGCCTCCCGCATCTTGGTCAGCACGAACAGCCGAGCCTCCCGGGCCTGGGCCAGGGCCGCCCGCATGATGTCCGTGGAGACGCCGGCGATCTTGATGTCCATCTGCAGGGCGGTCACCCCCCGCTCGGTGCCGGCCACCTTGAAGTCCATGTCCCCGTAGTGGTCTTCGGTACCCATGATGTCGGTGAGGATCCCGTAGCGGTCGCCCTCCTTCACCAGGCCCATGGCGATGCCGGCCACGTGACTCTTCAGCGGCACGCCAGCGTCCATCAGCGCCAGGGAGGCCCCGCACACCGTGGCCATCGAGCTGGAGCCGTTGCTCTCGAGGATGTCGGAGACGATCCGGATCGTGTAGGGGAATTCCTCCTTGGCCGGCAGCACCGCCGAGACCGCCCGCTCGGCCAGGGCCCCGTGGCCGATCTCGCGACGGCCCGGGGAGCCGAAGCGGCGGACCTCGCCCACCGAGAACGAGGGGAAGTTGTAGTGCAGCATGAAGTGGCGATGGGTCTCCCCCTCCAGCAGCTCGATCTTCTGCTCGTCGGACTTGGTGCCCAGCGTGGACGAGACCAGGGCCTGGGTCTCGCCCCGGGTGAAGACCGCCGATCCGTGGGCGCGAGGCAGGTACGCCATGTCAACGGTGATGGGCCGGATCTCGCTTACCTTGCGGCCGTCGATCCGGATGCCCCGATCCACGATCATGCGGCGGACCTCGGAGGCCTCCAGGGCCTCGAACGCCTCCCGGGCCGCGGGCCGCCTGGCCTCGTCACCCAGGGCCTGCATGACCTCCTCGAAGAGCTTGCCCAGGGCCTCGCCCCGCGCCTGCTTCTCGGCGATTCCCAGGGCGGGCCCCAGACGGTCGGCGACGACCCGCGCCACCCGGGCCTCCAGCTGGCGATCACGCCCCGCCTCGGGGTCGAAAGGCCAGCGCGACTTGCCCGCCCGCTGCACGAGCTCTTTCTGGAGCCCGGCCAGGCGCCGGCACTCGGCGTGGCCGAAGGCGATGGCCTCGAGCATCGTCTCCTCGGGCACCTCCTTCGCTCCGGCCTCCACCATCAGCACGGCGTCGGCCGTTCCCGCAATGACCAGCTCCAGCGTGGAGAGCTGCTGCTGAGCCACCGTGGGATTGGTCACGAGCTTGCCGTCGACCAGGCCGACCCGCACCGCTCCGACGGGGCCGTCGAAGGGGATGCCCGACAGGCAGAGGGCAGCGGAGGCGCCGTTCATGGCCAGGACGTCGGCCTCGTTTTGTCCGTCGGCAGAGATGGTCAGGCAGATCACCTGCACCTCGTTGCGGAAGCCCTTGGGAAACAAGGGCCGGACCGGGCGGTCGATGAGTCGTGAGGTGAGGATCTCGTGCTCGGCGGGCCGCCCCTCACGCTTGAAATAGCCGCCGGGGATCCGGCCACCGGCATAGGCTCGTTCCCGGTATTCCACGGTGAGGGGAAAGAAGTCCTGCCCCTCGGTCGCGGTCCGGGCGGCCACGCACGTGGCGAGGACCATCGTTCCGCCGTGGCGGACGACGACCGCGCCTTCAGCCTGCTTCGCCACTTTGCCAGTCTCGATGGATAGGGACTGGCCGTTGCTGTCCATGTGAACGCTGTGGGTCATTGGGATGCTTGTCCTCGCGTGTCGGCCGGAGTCCGGCGAACGCCGTATGCCAGCGTCAGCGTGGCGGCCACGCTGCCCAGTGGCCGAGCCGTAGCTGCCGCTTGCAGTTCAGCAGGCCACGTCGTGGCCCGCTCGGGGGCCCCCGGAGTCGTCGCGTCCGAGGACCGATCCTTGCTCAGTGGGACCGCCGTCACCGGCGGATTCCGAGTTTCTCGATGATCCCGCGATAGCGCTCGGGATCCTTCCGGCGCAGATACTCCAACAGACTACGCCGCTTGCCGATCAGCATGAGCAACCCCCGACGCGAGTGATGGTCCTTCGTGTGCTGCTTGAAGTGCTCGGTGAGGCTGTTGATGCGCTCGGTGAGGAGCGCGATCTGGACCTCAGGGGACCCGGTATCACCGTCGTGGACGCGGAACTGCTCGATAAGGTTGCGCTTCTTCTCGACGGGCAACGCCATCGCCGACCCCTCCTCAATCGCCACGCTCCGGGGAGGCCCAACTCCTCCAGAACGGGTTCAAAACCGCTTGTTTTATCAATAATTACCGGCATGCTACCACCGAAGTCCCGAAGAGTAAAGCTAACGGTCAGAGATGCTCGCGAGCGGCGGCGATGTCCCGGTCGATCTGCTCGCGCAGGGCCTCGGGTCCCACGAACCGGCGCTCATCCCTGAGCCTGCTGACGAACTCGAGCCGCACCTGCCGTCCGTAGAGGGGGCCCGAGAAATCCAGCAGGTGGGCCTCCACAACGAGCGCGGTCTCGCCGAACGTCGGCCGCATGCCAATGTTTACCACGGCGGCATGGCGCTCAGCGCCGACGAGCGCCCGGCACGCGTAGACGCCCGGCGGCAGCAGCACACCGCGATCGGGCTTGACGTTGGCGGTGGGAAAGCCCAGCTGGCGCCCGCGTCCGGCCCCTTGAACGACCTCCCCGGCGATGGTGTAGCGCCGGCCCAGGTAGCGGCCGGCCCGCTCGACCTCCCCGGCCCGCAGGGCGCCCCGGATCTCCGACGAGGACACGACAACGCCGTCCAGCTCGAGGGGGGGAACGACGTGGGCGCGGAATCCGAGCGGCCCGGCCAATACCTGGAGCATCCGCGCGTCGCCCCGCGCGCCCCGTCCGAACGTGTGGTTGTAGCCGACGACGACGTCGCGCGCGTGGAGTCGGTCGAGGAGCACGTCTTTGACGAAGGCCTCGGGCTCGATGCTCGCGACTTCAGGGGTGAAGTGCAGGATGACCGTGGCGTCCACGCCGGTCTCGCCTAGCAGCTCGATCCGCTCGGCGAGCGTCGAGATCGGAGCCGGGGCCTTGCCGGGATGCAACACCTCGACCGGGTGGGGCTCGAAGGTGCACGCCACGGCAAGCTGCCCCGAGGCCCGGGCCAGGCTGACCGCGGCGGCCAGGATCGCGCGGTGGGCCAGGTGAATGCCATCGAACGTCCCCAGCGCTACGGCGGCCGGGCCAGCGTCAGGCGGGTAGGACTCGAGGCCCTGGACGATCCGCATGGAGGATCCGGGCCGGCTTCACCCGGCCCCCGAGGAACGCACCGACGCCGAGAAATCCGCCCGGCGCCGCGTGTACCGCGACGAACCGCGCCGCCCCCGGAGGGTACGGCGCGGCGGCGACGGCTTGTCCGTGCAGGAACGCCGCGGCCGCCCGCGCCTC